>DATEIA010000109.1:0-5789 GCA_035279305.1 Rhizomicrobium sp. | reverse complement strand
TCGGGTATCAGCCGGCGCGCACGATCACGATGGGCTTGTTCCTCGGCATGCGGCCGCCGGAGACGCGCGTCGCGATGCTCGGACAGATCGTTGATCGTGTGCAGAATCTGCCGGGCGTGAAGGCAGCAGGTACTATTCAGTTTCTGCCACTGCGCGGC
The DNA here is from genome assembly GCA_035279305.1 of Rhizomicrobium sp. Classification (GTDB taxonomy): domain Bacteria; phylum Pseudomonadota; class Alphaproteobacteria; order Micropepsales; family Micropepsaceae; genus Rhizomicrobium. The sequence goes on along the minus strand of DATEIA010000109.1, from coordinate 5,631 downwards.
ATCACGTGCGGCACCGGGTTCTGGCGCGAAGAGGGCTCATAGGCATCATACTGTTTCACCAGCGCGGCGGTGCGGGCATCGAAATTGGCCCGGTCTTGCTTGGTCCACCAATCCTGGAACACGCCCTTGCCGTCATATTTGCTGCCCTGGTCGTCGAAGCCGTGACTGATTTCATGGCCGATCACCGCGCCGATGGCGCCGTAATTCACCGCATCGTCGGCGGCGGGATCGAAGAAAGGCGCCTGCAGGATGGCGGCCGGGAAAACGATCTCGTTGAAGGAAGGGTTGTAATAAGCGTTGATGGTGGACGGCGTCATGCTCCACTCGCTCTTATCGACCGGCTTGTTGATGCGGCTGACATCGCGGTTCCACGCGAATATGCCGGCGCGCTGGGTATTGCCCACCGGGTCGCCGCGCGTCACCTCCAGCGCCGTATAGTCGCGCCATTTTCTGGGATAGCCGATCTTTGGCGTGAATTGATGGATCTTTTCCAGCGCCTTGGCGCGGGTGGCGGGCCCCATCCAGTCCAGGGTCTGGATGTCGGCCTCATAGGCCTTGAGCAGATTGGAGACCAGAAGATCGGCCTTGGCCTTGGCGCCGGCTGGGAAGTAGCGCGCCACATAAAGCTTGCCCAGGGCCTCGCCCATTTGCCGGTCCAACAGGCGCACGGCGCGGGTCTGGCGGTCGAGCTGCTTGGTGTTGCCCGTCAGCACCGTGCCGTAGAATGAAAAGTTCAGATCGTCGAAGCGCTTGGGCAGGTAGGCCGCGAATGTGTGCAAATAATGCACCATCAGATAATCGCGCCAGGTTGAAACCGGCGTATTCTTGAAGATGGTGGCCAACGGACCGAAAGCGGTCTTCTCCGCCACGATGACATAGCGCTCGCTGCCGTCCGGTTTCTTGAGCGGGATGGCGCCTTCCGACAGGAAGGCGTCCCAGGCGAAATCCGGCGCCAGCGTCTTCAAGGCCGATACCGGCATGGGATTGTAGATCTTGTCCGCGTCGCGCCGGTCGGCACGGTTCCAGGACACTTTGGCGATCTCTGTTTCCAGCGCCAGCACGCGGCCGGCACGGGCCTGCGCATCGCTCATGCCGCCCAAAGTCATCATGTCGGCGAGATATTTGCGGTAGGCCTCGCGGGTTTTGACGATCGCCGCATCGTTGGAGAGATAATAATCGCGGTCGGGCATGCCCAATCCGCCCTGGCCGAGATTGACGGAGTAATTGTCGGGATTCTTGTCGTCCACCCCAATGCCGATATTGTAGATGCTGACGGTGGAAAGGCGGATCGACCCCATCGCATGGGCGACGTCGTCCAGCGTTTTCAGGCCGGCCAGATAGTCCAGATCCTTTTGCACCGGCGCCAGACCGCGTGCCTCGATAGCATCGGTATCAACAAAGGAGTCGTAGAGATCACGCAACTTGCGCTCTTCCGGAGCAAGCTGGTTCTCGGGCTTCTTGGCAAGATCGGCGACGATGGTCTTGAGCCGCTGCTCGCTCAAGATTTGCAGATCCTGAAAAGAACCCGTGGAAGACCGGTCGGCGGGAATCACCGCGGTCTTCAGCCAACCGCCATTGACATAAAGGAAGAAATTGTCGCCCGCCTTGGCGCCAGGATCCAGTGAGGTGAGGTCGACGCCCCATTCGCCCAGCTTGGGCTTTGAGCCGCTCAAGGGCGCGCAGCTGACGCAAAGCGCAAGGCACAGCACGGCAAGCGAGCGGCGGCGGGACATAGCGGTTCTCCAGGGTGGCGGAAGGGAAAATCCCAAAAAGAAAATCTAAGGGGACAAAGGCGGATTTGCCATGGCTACGGATTTCTCCACGATCACGCCCAGGCTGACATTCTTGTCATCGGCGGTCTTGGTCATGGCCACCGTCACCACGCTGCCGGGGACCAGAAGGTTCTCATCCCCCATGCTCAAGGCCGAGACCGGCGTGGCGGACGGCAACTGGATCACGGCATCCCCCTGGCAGGCCAGCGCGCTGGCATAAGCGGGCGGCGAGGCCCTGCCCTCGCACAGGGTCTTGCCGCGTCCCAACCCGCTCAGCACGGCGCCGCGATAATGCAAGGTCAGGCTGCCCGTACTATCGGCGGCGGGCGGCTGAACCGCGCTGACCGTGCCATTGACGATCAGCCGTCCGGCTTCGGGAAAACGCCCTTCCCCGCTGCCGCGCAAGGCTTCGGCATAGAGATAGATGTCCGTCGCGCTGAGGCTGCCACCCCGTCCTTCGGTGACCGCCGCTCCGGCATAAGCGCCGGGCCCCACCCCATCCAGCGACGCCTTGTCGGAGCTGACATAGCGCGTGTCAGGCAGGATGGAGACGGTAAAGGGCGCGCTTGCTTGCGGCATGCTGGATTGCGCGGCTTGCGGCATGCCGATTTTCGGCGCGTCTTCCTTCGGCGCCAAAGGCTCCAACGTCATCACCTGGCCGTCAAAGGCGATGAGTTTCGCCTTGACCCGCAACACCGGCGAAGCGGCCTGCGCCACAAAAGAATGCGCCGCGGCCGCGGCGCAGGCAATCCAAAAACCGAATCTTGCTCTCAAGGGCGGGGTTTCTGGAACTTGAGCATGAACTGATTGGTCTTGCCGCGAATGTCGCTCTCGAACACCCGCTTGGTGCCGTCGTCGCTGGTATAGTTCAGGTCTTTGCCTTCCGCCACCAGCTTGAAGCCGGCGGCTTCCGCTTCCTTCTTGGCGGTGGATTGCTTGATGCGGTGCAGGGTCTCGGTGACGTCATCGCCGGCGCTTTCCGCCGCCTTGTGGTCGATAATGATGTAATAACCGCCCGGCTTCAGCGACTTGAAGATCGCCTTGTTCACCTCATTCACATCCATGGCGTAAGTCTTGTTGTGCAGGTCGTGATAATTCAGCGACGTCCACACCACATCCACCGGCTCCGGCGTGACGAACTGCGCCAGCGGGCCGTGGATCACGCCCAGATTCTTGTAAGTCTTCTTGAGATCGGAGAATTGGTAGTCCGGATCCTTGCCCTGGGTCTTCAGCCGCGCGTCATACTGGGAGCCGAAATAGGCATAGACCCGGCCGCCCGGCTCCACCGCCTTAGCGAAGAGGCGGGTGAAATATCCGCCGCCCGGCAGCATATCCACCACCACCTTGCCCGGGGTGATGCCGCCAAAGGCCAGCATCTCGGCGGGCTTGCGGTTTTCATCTCGCTTGGTGTCGGCTTCGGGACGGCCGCTGTCGGCGACCGCGGCCTTCATTTTTTCCGTGACGGCCGGTGCGGCGATGACGATAGCGGTCGAAGCCAGCAGGGCCATGCCCGCCAGAAACAGAGTTGCGCGTTTCATGATCCACTCCTCAAAAAATTTCCAATCCGTTTGCGGACTTCAAAACCGCGACACTAGCGCATTTTCGTCGGTGCGAAGAAGAGCCTCTTTCAACCCGGAACGGCGATGGGATAACCGGGTTCCTGCTTGGACGCGTGAATCACCAGTGAGCTTTTCACACTGGCGACATTCTTTTCCGCCGTGACCGTGTTGGTGATGAAACTCTGGAACGCCGAAAGATCGCGCGCCACGCATTTGAGAATAAAGTCCACTTCGCCGGACAGCATGTGGCACTCGCGCACTTCCGGCCAGCGCCGGGCGCTTTCCTCGAAATGCTTGAGATCGCCGTCCTTCTGGCTGGTCAGGCCGACAAAGACAAAGCCGGTGACTTCGAAGCCCAGCGACTTGCCGTCCAATTCGGCATGATAGCCGCGAATATAGCCGGCCTTTTCCAGCGCGCGGATGCGGCGCAGGCAGGGCGGAGCGGTGATCTTGGCGCGGCGCGACAGCTCGACATTGGTGATGCGGCCGTCGGTCTGCAGCTCCGACAGGATGCGCAGGTCGATGGCGTCCAGCTTGCGGGTGTCCAAGGGCCGATCCTGTGTCGAAAAATGGGGCTGGGTCCTATAACGCGCGCCCGCGACTCAAGCAATAATATTTCTCGAATCGAGATGACAGGGGCAGAAGTTTGCGTTCCGGCCAGCCCATATAACCTTATGCACCGGCTTGGCTTTTGATCCGGCTTGACGCGGCGCCTTGCCATTACGATATGACATAGCCAGACCCGCGCATGCCGCAAAGCAGCCGCAAAGCATAAGTGAAGCAAGACAATGACCGCCAACACGCCAAAACATTCCAAAGTCATTATCCTGGGCAGCGGCCCCGCCGGCTGCACCGCCGCCATCTATGCGGCGCGCGCCATGCTGGAGCCGACCTTGATCGCCGGTATCCAGCCTGGCGGCCAGCTCACCATCACCACCGAGGTGGAAAATTATCCTGGCTATGCCGAGGCCATCCAAGGTCCCTGGCTGATGGATCAGATGCAGGAACAGGCACGCGCGCTGGGCACCAACTTCGTCAGCGACACCATCGCCAAGGTGGATCTGTCGCGGCGCCCCTTCATCTTGGTGGGCGACAGCGGCGACGTCTACACCGCCGACACCTTGATCATCGCCACCGGCGCTAGCGCCAACTGGCTGGGCCTGCCCAGCGAGAGCAAATACCAGGGCTTCGGCGTGTCGGCTTGCGCCACCTGCGACGGCTTCTTCTACCGGGGCAAGGAGGTCGCCGTGGTCGGCGGCGGCAACACCGCCGTCGAGGAAGCTCTCTTCCTCACCAATTTCGCCGACAAGGTGACGTTGGTGCATCGCCGCGACTTCCTGCGCGCCGACAAAACCAACCAGATGCGCCTGAACGCCAACAAGAAGATCAAGGTGCTCTACGATACCGAGATCGCCGAAGTGCTGGGCACCGCTGAGCCCAAAGGGGTTACCGGTGTGCGGTTGCGCAACACCATCACCGGTTCGCTGCACGAACAAGCGGTGCATGGGCTGTTCATCGCCATCGGCCATTCGCCCGCGACCGGGCTGTTCCGCGGCCAACTGGAGATGGACGAGAGCGGCTATATCAAGACCGCGCCGGATTCCACCCATACCTCGGTGGCGGGCGTGTTCGCCGCCGGCGACGTCAAGGACAAGGTGTTCCGCCAGGCCGTGACGGCGGCGGGCATGGGCTGCATGGCGGCGCTGGAAGCCGAGCGATTCCTGGCGGGCGCGCATCAGGGAGATTTGCCGGTTGCGGTTTGAATAAGTCTCGCCCTTCGACAAGCTCAGGGTGAGGATATGAGAAAAGACCTCATGCTGAGCTTGTCGAAGCATGAAGGAAGCGGGGATGAAAATGGATTGGGACAAGCTTCGCATCTTCCACGCCGTGGCATCGGCCGGAAGCTTCACCCATGCCGGCCAAAGCCTGGGCCTGTCGCAATCGGCGGTCAGCCGCCAGATCAGCGCCCTGGAAGAGGAAATTTCCACGCCTTTGTTTCAGCGTCATGCCCGCGGCCTGACCCTGACCGACGAAGGCGAACTGTTGTTCACCGCGGTCACCGATGTGCTGGGACGGCTGGCGGCGGCGGAAGAAGCCCTGAAGAATGTCCATGACGCGCCGCGCGGCGCCTTGAAGATCACCGCCAGCCACGGCATCGGCGCCTATTGGCTGCTGCCCAGGCTGGGCGATTTCCTGGCGCAATATCCGGAAGTGGAAATGCATCTGGTGCTGGACGACAAGGAGCTGGACCTTGCCCAGCGCGAGGCGGACCTGGCCATCCGCCTGCGCGCGCCGGTGCA
>DATEIA010000108.1:0-9626 GCA_035279305.1 Rhizomicrobium sp. | reverse complement strand
GACCAGTCATATCCGCGGCCGGGAGGGTCCGCCGCCATCCTCATGCGATCCCTGCGCGCAGGCAGTCATGGATATGCAGGATACCGACCGGTTTTCTGGCCGCGTCTGCCTCATCCAGCACGAACAGGCGCGTGATCTTGTGCTCGTTCATGAAGGCCAGCGCTTCGGCCGCCAACTGGCCCGGCCTGGCGATCTTGGGATTGTGCGTCATGATGCCGGACGCCTTGCGGGACAAAAATCCGTCGCCGTCAATGTGACGCGACAGATCGCCGTCGGTGATGATGCCGGCAAGTCCGCCGGCCGCATCCACCAGCCCGACGCAGCCGAAGCGCCGCTCCGCCATCACCAGCAAAACCTCGCGCATCGAGGCCTCCTGGCTGGCGAGTGGAAGCTCGTCTTTGCCATGCATCAGGTCCGAGACCCGGATCAGAGCGCGGCCCAAGCTGCCGCCGGGATGCAGGTCGCGATACTGGTCGGCGGAAAAGCCCTTGCGCTCCATCAACGCCACCGCCAGGGCATCGCCCAGCGCCAGCATCATGGTGGTGGAGGTGGTGGGCGCCAGGCCCATGGGACAGGCTTCCGGCGCGCGCGGCAAGAGCAAGGTCACGTCCGCCGCCTTGATCAAGGTGGAGTCGGGATTGGCGCCGATGGCGATAATGGGAATGCGGTGCCGCTTGGCATAGGTGATCAGGTCCGACAGTTCGGCAGTCTCCCCGCCCCAGGACAGCAGCAGCAGGACGTCCTGGCGGGTGATGGCGCCCATATCGCCATGGCTGGCTTCGGCGGGATGGACGAAATAGGCCGGGGTGCCGGTGGAGGACAGGGTCGCGGCGATCTTGCGGGCCACATGGCCGGACTTGCCCATGCCGCTGACGATGACCCGCCCCTTTGCGGCCAGGATCAAACCGATGGCACGGGTGAAATCGCCGTCCAAGGCCTCCGCCAAGGCCGCCAGCGCCCCGCTGGCGGCGCTCAGCACCCGGCGGGCGGCTGCCAGATCGCCAGCGGCGGCCTCGCCGGACAAGCTGCGCAAGGATGCTTTGGCGGAATCCATATAAACCTTTGATAAAGTTATAATATTACTGAAAGTCGCCGCCTTGCGGCACCGTTAAGCGAATTTCGTGCCAAGTTTCGCCCGAAACGGGGGTAATCGCAAGGCGGAGCGGTTCCGGGGGCAATTCGGTGGCGCGTCCACGGCCGCTCGTCCGAACTCGCGGCGCTCGCCGCTTTCGCAGGCCCACCGGGCCTGCTCACGCGCGTTCCGCGCGTCGCGGCTCTCAGCGCGCAAAAATATCCCCCGCGCACGTCAGTGCGCAAAAATATCCCCCGCGCACGTTAGTGCGCAAAAATATCCAAGTCTTCCCAGCCTGCCAGATCCAGCGCCGCGCGGGCGGGCAGGAAATCGAAACAGGCCTGGGCCAGCTTGGCGCGCCCTTCGCGCGCCAGCATCTTGTCCAGCGCGTCCTTGAGCTGATGCAGATGGGCGACATCGTTGGCGGCATAGGCGAGCTGCTTTTCGCTCAATTCGCCGGCGCCCCAGTCCGAGGATTGCTGTTCCTTGGACAATTCCACATTCAGCAACTCGCGCACCAGATCCTTGAGGCCGTGTTTGTCCGTGTACGTCCGAACCAGCTTGGAGGCGATCTTGGTGCAATAGACCGGCTTGCAGTCCACCTCCAGATACTGCCGGAACATGGCGATGTCGAAGCGGGCAAAGTGGAACAGCTTGATGACGTTCGGATCGGTCAAAAGCTTTTTGAGATTGGGCGCGCCATACTGGCCGGCGGCGAATTGCACCGCGTGGCAGACCCCGTCGCCGGCGGACAATTGCGCCAGGCACAGCCGGTCGCGCAGAGGGTTGAGACCCAGGGTCTCGGTGTCGATGGCGACCAGCGGCCCCAGATTCAGACCGTCGGGCAGGTCGCCCTGATACAGCTTGATCTTCATGGGGCTCCAATAGCGCAGGCCCGGGTTAATTAATAGAGTAGAGCGATGCAGACTTGGCCACCCCCCGGCGCTTCTGTGCGGTCCGAAATAGGAGCGGCCGCAAACCCGGAGCGCCTGCATCGCAGCCGCGTAGGGCCTTGCGGCGCGACCATCAAAAACGGACCCGGCGCCATTATGTCGCTGCTGCTGCACGGCCTGCTGCTGTTGCTGGCGCTATGGTACCTCGCCCATCGTCCCAGCGTCAGCGATACGCAATTGCGCGCCTTGCCGGTTGAGCTGGTGATCGGCGGCACAATGGGGCAAGGGGCGTCGCCCTCGCCGGCAACGCAGCTTCGGGTGGCGCGGCCGCATCCGGAAAGCACGCCGGTTCCCCAGGGCGTACTTCCCAACGCAACAAAGGATTTGGAAGACGAACTTTCCGCCAAGCTGCGCGCCATGGCGCAGTTGAAGACGCCGGACGCCGCCTTGCCCAATGCCGACATCAGCGCCGCACCCGGTGGCGGCGGCGATGGAACGGGCGAAGGCAATTATGCGCTGAAGGATTTCATCAGGGCGCAGATTTTGCGGCGCTGGCTGCCGGATCTGTCCATTCCGGGCGCGCGCGACATGCCGGTGCTGGTGCGGGTACGGTTGCTCAAGAGCGGGATGATCGACGATGTCACCATCGTGGATCAGCAGCGTTTTCATAACGACAAGGTGTTCCGCAACATGGCGCTGTCGGCCCGCGACGCCGCTCTGCTGGCCTCGCCCATTCAGATTCCGGGTGTGACGTTTGAAAAAACGCAGACCTTGACGATCAATCTGGATCCGAAGGCCGTGCTGCGATGACTATGATAGTCCGCTTTTGACCCAAAGCGGACATTCCAAAAAAAGGTCGAGTCACTACCGACAAGCGGTCAGCGATTTTGCTGACCGGACAGATCATAAGCGCCGTCCTACCGACTCTTCTCGCAATTTTGCCAATCTGGTGTCCGTCAATTATGTTTGAAACCGGCGACGCGTCCCTATGAGCAACCCCAGCAGTAATCCATTCCCGAGCACCAATGCCATTGGAACGAACCGTTGTATGAACTCGATCTCCCCGGGGCGAACACCGATTCCCTGCGCCATACGACGGCCGATGACCTCTTGGGCGAGAGCTTGATCCCAAAGGGGCCAACTCGAGATGACGGAAGCGATAGTTGCTGCGGTAACCGCTAGCGCAAGCCAGAACCCCACTTTGCGCATCTGAAGCAACATCACTCCGGCAATCATCAAACACGCCCCCCAACAAAGAGCAAAAATCATTTGACCTATTGGTCCCGGGAGGGTCCCGAACTCAGGCAAGGTGCGAGCGTATTCTGTCCATCGAACTGCTTGCTTCGCGCCGTCCAAAATGAATACCGTGCCGAGTAACAACGTTAACCAGCTTTCGTTTGGAAAAGACTGTTCGTCGCGCGTACCGTTGCGACGAATGCCAAGAATAGTCATTCCGGGCGTTTCGATAAACAATGCGCCACTGCCCCGAACGACAAAAAAACCGACAAGCTGCGCCAGCCAAGTGTTGCCGTATTCCCAGTGGGCGGCATATGACACCAGGGCCGCGAGTACACTGAAAAGCAGAAAATCCAGATACCAAGCCAGGAGTATCCGTATTATCCCGGCAGTCTGGCCCTGGTGAAGCGATCCTGTAGCATTCGAATTCATTCGAATGTCCTCTTATACCCAGGCGGTAGGCCACAACCGACAAATGCTAGCTCATGCTCACCGAGGGTGGTCCATCGCGGCAGTGACGATATAAAATCAAACATTGTCCCAGAGCGATTAAGGGAGCGTTACTAATGCGCGGCGCGGACTTGGCGGTAGGCACCACGAATGTCCGCTTCTGGCGCAAAGCCGACATCCAAGGGCGACCTACATAACTTCAGATTGCAGTATGGTTTGGACGGCTAGGGCAAGTCCCGCGCTACCCTAAAGCCCGTCAGAGTCGAATAATCATAATCCTGGTCGGCGCCGTTCTCCGACGCCGCCGCACGCGCCGCGCTGCGGACAAAGATGGGCACATTGTTCCAAGCGCCGCCGCGAATGGCATGGCGGATGCAGAAACTGTCGGTCCAAGCGCGGCCGTCCGCGGGCGCGCCGACATAGCTGGGATGCCAGCAATCGGCGGTCCATTCCCAAGCATTGCCCAGCATGCCGGAAAGGCCAAAGGGATTGAGCGCAAACGCATCCACCGGACCCAACAGCTTGTTATCCCATGGGCTGCCGCAGCCATTGCAATTGGCATGGCCGCCGCCGATCTCCTCGCCCCACCAGCGCGCGGTGCGGGTGCCGGCACGGGCGGCATATTCCCATTCCGCTTCGCTGGGGAGGCGGTAGGGATTGCGGCTGCCCAGCCCTGGACGCACCGCACGGGCGCGGGCGTTGATCCAGGCGATATAGGCCTCGGCGTCCGTCCAATCCAGGCAGACGGCGGGCCAGCGCGGCGGCTCGACATCGGTGGGTGTCGCGGCCTGGCCGCGATGCAATTGCCGCCAGCCCAGTCCCAGCAGCGGATTGCAAGGCCGGGGCTGATAGCCGGTGGCATTGAGGAAGGCGAGATATTCGGCGCTGGTGACCGGATATTTGCTCAAGGCAAAGGCTTTGAGCGTCACCACATGCTGGGGGCCTTCGGAATCGAAACGCCCGGGTTCATGCGCCGGGCTGCCCATCAGGAATTTTCCCGCCGCAATTCCCACCATCTGCGGACATTCCGGACACTCTTGAAAATTGCGATCGGGGCCCTGGACGTTGCGATCCGGCCCCGCTTGTCCGCCCAAAAGGACGGTGGTAAGCAAAATCACGGCGATACGGAATTTCATCCCGCCATCAAATCATGTATCCAGCGGCATGAACATTCTGGTTGCCTGCGACTCCTTCAAGGACGCCCTGCCCGCCGATGCGGTATGCCGTGCCATTGCCACGGGATTAAAGAAAAGCCATCCCGGCGCGACAATCACGCAAATGCCCCTATCGGACGGCGGCGAAGGCTTGCTGGACGTGTTGCGCGGCCCCCTGGGGCTGGAATGGATCGAAAAAAACGTCGCCGATCCCCTGGGCCGCAACATCCAAGGGCGCTATGGCCTATCGGCCGACCGCCAAACCTGTGTGGTGGAAATGGCGGAAGCCAGCGGCTTGCAGCGCCTCACTTTGGCCGAACGCAATCCGCTGTTGACCTCGACCTTGGGCACCGGCCAATTGCTGGACGACGCAAGACGGCGCGGCGCCCGGCGCGCCATCCTGGCGATTGGCGGCAGCGCCACCAATGACGCCGGCATCGGCGCGGCGGCGGCGCTGGGCTGGGGCTTTCTGGATGCGGGCGGAAAAATCGTACCGCCCGATGGCGGCCATCTGGGCGAGATCGTGAAACTGGTGCCCGCGCCACAGCCCTTCGAAAGCATGGAAGTGCTGTGCGATGTGACCAATCCGCTATTCGGACCCACCGGCGCGGCCTGGATCTATGGCCGCCAGAAAGGCGGCAGCGACGCGGTCTTGGCCAAGCTGGATGACGGTTTAAAACATCTGGCCGCGCTGGTGAAAGCGCAGTTGGGGTGCGATGTCGCCGATTTGCCCGGCGCTGGCGCGGCCGGCGGCTTGGGCTATGGCGCGGTCGCCTTCCTGGGCGCGCAATTGCGGCGCGGTATCGAGATTGTGCTGGACATGACCGGCTTCGATGCCGCCGCGCGGGACGCCGATCTGATCATCACCGGCGAAGGCCATCTCGACGGCCAAAGCGCCCAAGGCAAACTGATCCAAGGCCTGTGCGGCCGCAGCGACGGAACGCCGGTGATCGCCTTGTGCGGCAAGCTTTCCGCCACACCGGATCAGGTCCAAACCATTGGCTTGAAGGCGGCCCATTGCATCAACCGGGAAGAAAAGCCGCTGGCCGAGATGCTGGCGACCACGGCGGCCAATCTGGAACGCGCGGCAGCAGAACTGGCGTTCTAAAGAGCAAATGATGCGCTGTCTTCCAGAGCGGCCGCATAGAACGCCGCATCCACTTTCATGTCCAGCACCATGGGATGATGGTCGGATGGGCCCTTGTCCAGGACCTCGGAAGCCGAGCAGACCAAACCCCGGGCGATGCAGCGGTCCAGCCGCAGCGCGACGATTTTGCCGGCGCGGTGCGTGCGCTGGCGCGGACCAATATCGGAAAAGCCCTGAAACCCGACCGGCCCCACGGCATTGAAATCGCCGATGATCGCGGCGGGACCTTGCAGCTGTTCCATGATATGGCGCAGCTGGAAGCGGTTGAGAAACTGGCCGTGGCTGAGATGGACATTGGCGATGGTCATGCCGCGAACGGAAATGATCTGCGCCAGCCGCGGCGGAACGCGTCCCGGCAGGATCGAATAGGGCAGCCGGATCGCGGTGGATTGCGGCAGAGGATGCGGGCTCCAGGCCGCCAGGCCGTAAATGCGCGCCTGCATGGGATGGCGAAAAAAATGCCCGCCCACCAGTGAGGGAAGCGACGTGATGTCCTCGGTGCATTCCTGCAGCAGCAGCAGATCGGGATGATGGCTTTTGACCAGCTTGGCGACGTCTTCGGCCCCGGCACCGACCCGGCGCAGCAGATTCCAGCTTATCACCCGCAGGCGGTCGGTGGCGGCATGGGGGGTAGATGAAGGGGACATCAGGGTGCCGGATTATATATCTATCGAAACTGGGAAATCGGGAACTGGTTTCGGATCAAATCACCTATAGTGGGCGTAGAATAGGAAAAAACCGGCCCCAATCCAATTTAAGATTCCACATCATTAAGGTCCAATGTTTCCCTTTCACCTGACTTGGCCCTCGCCCGCCGAAGCGACCCTGGTGGTGGCGCTGTATGTCCTGCTGGCCGTCACCGTCAGCATCGATGTGTTGCTGAAAAAAAGCGATGTCCGCAGCGCGTTGGGCTGGATCGGGACGGTCTGGCTGGCCCCGATTTTAGGGTCCCTGCTTTACTATATGTTCGGCATCAACCGCGTGACCCGCCGCGCCCTGAAGCTGGGCCGGCTGGACGAAGCCTCCCGTCCGTTCGACGCCGCCACCCCCTCTTGCAATCCCAGCATCGCTCTTTTGTCCGAGGTCAGCCGGAAAATCACCGAAAGCCCGCTGGTGGCCGGGAATCAATTGACCATTTTGGAAGGCGGCGACCGGGCCTATCCCCCGATGCTGGACGCGATCCGTGGCGCCCAAAAATGCATCGCCCTGAGTTCTTATATTTTCCGCGACGATGCCACGGGCCAGGAATTCGTCGAAGCCCTCAGCCAAGCGGCCCAGCGCGGCGTGGAGGTACGGGTTCTGCTGGACGGGGTGGGAACGGGCTATCTCTATCCCGGAATTTATTATCGCATGCGGCGCAGCGGCGTGGCGGCCGCGCGCTTCCTGCACAGCTGGCTGCCCTGGCGCATGCCGTTCCTCAATATGCGCAACCACCGCAAGCTGATGGTGGTGGATGGCCGCGTGGCCTTCCTGGGCGGCATCAATATCGGGGCGGAAAATTGCGACCGCCCCTCAGGCAAGCGGACAGTCCAGGACGTGCATTTTGGCGTCACCGGCCCGGCCGCCGGCATGGTGATGGACGCTTTTGCCCGCGACTGGAGCTTTACCACCGAGGAAAATCTGGATCAGGATTTCTGGTGGCCGAAATTGGAGGCGCAGGGCGCGTCCTTCGCGCGCGGCCTGCGTTCCGGACCGGACGCCGATATCTACAAGATCGAAATGCTGTTGGGCGCGGCGATCAATCTGGCGCAAAAGCGGATCCGCATCGTCACGCCCTACTTCCTGCCGGATACGCGGCTGCAATTCGCCCTTCAGCAGGCGGGCCTGCGCGGTGTCGCGGTGGAGATTGTGATCCCTGCCTACAGCGACCAGCGGCTGATGGATTGGGCGATGCGCGGACATCTGCGTTTCTTCCGCCATGTCCGCGCCGACATCATTGCCACGCCGCCACCCTTCGATCACACCAAGCTTTGCACGGTCGATGGAGAATGGTCTTTGATCGGCAGCTCGAATTGGGACGTCCGCAGTTTCCGGCTGAATTTCGAATTCGATCTGGAGATCATCGATCGCGACTTCACCGCCAAGCTGGATGACTTGATCGATGCCCGTATCGCCAGCGGCCGGCGGATTACGCCCGACATGCTGGCGGCCGAGCCGGTGTGGAAAAGGCTGCGCAACGCCGCGGCGCGGCTGTTGCTGCCCTATCTTTGAGCTTTTAGCGCCATCGCCCAGATCGCCAGGCCCGCCAGCGCCAAACCGCTGCCGACCAAGCCGGTGGACGCCAGGCCAAAGCCGTGCGCGATGGCGATACCGCCCAGGAAGGGACCCAGCGCATTGGCGGCATTGAAGGCGGAATGGTTGAGCGCCGCGGCCAGGGTCTGAGCCTTGCCCGCCACATCCATCAGCCGCGTCTGCAGGACCGGTCCCAGCGCGCCGCCCAATCCGATGGCAAAGACAGACAAGGTTATGGTCCATAACTGGCCCACCGCCAGGCTATAGAGCGCCAAGGTCACGGCGAACCAGACCAGCAGCAACCCCGCGGTTGACATCAGGCGGCCATGGGCAAAGCGCGGCACGATCACCAGCCCCGCCATCATGCCCGCGCCGAATACCGCGAAAACCAGCGGCACGAACCCTTCCTCGACATGCGTCACCGCCAGCAAGGTATTGGCGAGATAGGTATAGACCGCGAACAAGCCGCCGAAACCCACGGCGCCTATGCCCAAGGTGAGCAGCACATCGCGGTTTTTCAAAGCGCCAAGCTCGGTCAGGGGGCTGGCGCCCTCTTCCGGCGGCTGATGCGGCGCGAACAGCGCCACCAGGATGGCGGTCAGCAGCGACAGCACCGCCACGATGCCAAAGGCCCAGCGCCAGCCGATGGCCTGTCCCAGCCAATTGACACTGGGCACGCCGATGATGGTGGCCACGGTCAGGCCCATCAGCACCCGCGCCGCGGCCTGGGCGCGTTTCTCCGCCGTCACCAGCGAGGCCGCCACCAGCATGGCGACACCGAAATAGGCTCCGTGCGGCAGGCCGCTGATAAACCGCAACACCAGCATGGCGCGATAGGACGGCACCAATCCGGTCAGGCCGTTGGCGAGCGCAAAAACCAGCATCAACCCGATCAACAGGGTGCGGCGGGCAAGCCGCGCCGAAAGTACCGCGATCAGCGGCGCCCCCAGCACGACGCCAAACGCATAGGCGCTGATCGCATGGCCGGCGGCCGGCGCGCTGATACCCAGATCGCCCGCGAAATAGGGCAACAGGCTCATGGTGGCAAATTCGGTGGTGCCGATGGCAAAGCCGCCCACGGCAAGCGCGAAATGAACCAAGTCGGGGTGGGAATGACGGGCCAAAGGCATGCCTGATATGAAACTGCGATCTACAATGACGCGCGGCCCGCGCCAATGCGGCTAAACCGCGCCACCGGCGCAATATCTTAATGATGCAAGGGGAAATCGGGAACCGGTTCGTCGCCGCCGTAGCAATGCTTGACGCCGAACATGCTTCCCGAACCGAACCGTACGTCATTCTGCGTGGCGATATCGAGCAATTGCGGGGTATCGATATCCTGCAGGAAGACAAAAGCTCTTTGCTCCACCGCCCGCCGCGCCAGTTTCTGTACCACCGCCGCCGCGGCGCCGGCATCGCACCCCTTCAGCGAGCCGCCCAGC
>DATEIA010000107.1:0-11216 GCA_035279305.1 Rhizomicrobium sp. | reverse complement strand
GATTGTCGAAGGCGGCGTGGTGCATGAGATTGCCGCCGCGCCGGTTGCCCAGGTGATCGACACCACCGGCGCGGGCGATCAGTTCGCCGCCGGATTTCTCTATGGCCTCACCCATGGCAAGGGCCTGGCGGATTGCGGCCGGTTGGGCGCACTGGCGGCGGCGGAAGTGATCTCGCACTATGGCGCGCGGCCGGAAGTCTCGCTGAAGGAATTGGCTACCAAAGCGGGGCTAATCTGATCCTCACCCTTCGACAGTCGTTAGCGGCAGCGTAGTGCGACCAGGGTGAGGAGCGCGTATAATCCTCATGCTGAGCTTGTCGAAGCATGAGGATCAATCTCCAATGATGTGCAGCATCACTTCGCGCCGGTGCGGCGCGTCGCGATGCTCGAACAGATAAAGCCCCTGCCAGGGTGAGCCGGGATGGGCGAAAGGTCCAGTGGACCTTTCGCCCCGGCGAACGCCGCAGCGGCGCGCATCTCCGCGCGCCGCGAGGCCGGGACTGCCCGCAAGGGATTCGGGCCTGCTGAAACACCCCGCCGCTCGCAATGGTCCGCTGGACCATTGCGTTTGCTTCGCAAACCGCGCCTCACCCTTCTGCACATCCGGATCGGCATTTTCCTGGATCACCAGCGACGCGGAGGTGTGGCGAACAAAGCAGGTGAGAAGCCCGTCGGCGATCTTCTCGCCGCGCACAAAAGCCGCCGCTTCATCGGTGAATTCATAGAGACCGGGACCCTTGGTCGGGACTGTCACGGTGTGAAAGGCCTGCTTCATGCGCGCTTCCGCAAATAGACATAGAGCGCGCCGCCGCCGCCATGCTTGGCATGGGCGGGACGCACAGCCGCGATCAACGCCGCCAGTTCCGCTTCGGCGAGCCAGCGCGGCACCATCTGTTTCAAGACGCCATGCGGCGACATCATCCAGGGCGCGTTTTCGTCATTCTTCGGATTGCCCTTGCCGGTGATCACCAGCACCAGCCGGTGGCCGCTTTTGTGCGCCGACTTCAGCCAGGTGAACAAAGTACGATGCGCCGCCTGTTGGGTCATGCCATGCAAATCGATGCGGGCGTCGGGCTCGATCAGCCCGCGCCGCAAGCGTTCCTGGGTGGCGCCGTTGATCCCGCTGGGGCCGCTGCTCTTGGATTTCTTTGCCGTCGCCTTCTTGGGCGCCGCCGTTTGAATCGGCCGCCCCTCCTTGAAGGTCTGCTCGAACAGTTTGCGCTCGTCATCGCTGGTGACCCGGCTGATACGGCGGCTCATGGTGGATAATCGCGCCCCGCGCCGATCTTTTCCGCCAGCCCGCTGGGCAGCAGCAAATACAGCCTGCCCGGCGCCTTCATCGCTCCGGCGCGGCGTTCGGCCTCCGCCCCGAAACCGAAAAACATGTCGCCGCGCGCCGCACCCCGAATGGCGCCGCCGGTATCCTGCGCCACCATCACCTCATGCACCGGATCGGGCCCTTCCGCCGCGACATAGAAGGGCGCGCCCAGGGCGTGAATGCGGCTGTCGACCGCCAGACTGGCCAAGGGCGTGAGGTTGGTGCCCAGCGATCCGGTGCTGCCCAGCGCGGGATCGCCGGTTATATTTTCTTTTAGGGGCACTTCCGCGAAGAAAATATAGCTGCGGTTGGTTTGCATCACAGCCTGCGCCCGGTCGGGATGCGCCGTCAGCCAGGCGCGGATGGATTGCAGCGACACCTCCTCGCGGGTCAACGCACCATCGGCGATCAGGGTACGGCCAATGGCGGTATAGACCTGGCCATTCTCCCCCGCATAGGCGATGCGCGCGTTACTGCCATCATCGAACACCACGCGTCCCGACCCTTGAATCTGCAGAAAGAAAAAGGCGACGGCGTCATCGGTGTAAAACAGGATCGGGGCGCTCGCGATGCCGTCCCTATCGATCCGGGCGCGGTCGGCATAGGGAATCAGGGCATGGCCATCGACCTTGCCGGAAACATGCTCGCCTTTCAGCTTGGTGTTGAACAGGCCGAGATCGACACGCACCAGATCGGACGGCAGGCCATAGACCGGCGTCTGGAAGGCGCCCGCGCGGATCCGGCTGCCGCGTATCTGCGGTTCGTAATAGCCGGTGAACAGGGCTTCGCTGCCGACCGCGAAAGGCGTGAAATTCTTTTCAAAAAAGTCCGGCGCGCCGCTTTTGGCGAGCGCACAAACCCCGCGCCAGTCCGCCACGGTTCCGGCATAGCCGCTGCCGCTGAGGACCGTGCTGTCGGGCTTGGCCATCAGCACCGCGCAACCGCGCTGGAAGGAAAGTTGCGCCCTTACTTGATCGGCGCCGCGCCATTGCGGCAGGTCCGCAAAGCTGGCTTTGGAAAGATGCAGGCCGGCCTGCGCTTGTGTCTGCGGCTGCGGCGTGGTGCAGCCCGTCACAGCCAGCCAAAATAGGGCGAACCATAGTCTGGTCGGAGCGGCCGTCTTACCCAGGCAGGTCGCCTTCCGGCAGATCGCCCGACGTCGCCACCAGCACCCAGTTGGGATCGGCGGAATCCAGATTGCGCTCGAAGGTCCACACATCGATGACTTCGCCGGTTGCGAATTCGGCCGTGAAGGCCACGGTGATTTCCGCACTCCGTCCATGCAGCGCCGAGCCGGTGATGCGGGCGTCCTGCAGTTTCACCAAACCGGCCGCGGGCTCGGTCCGTGCCGCAATGCCGGCATCGAAGGCGGCAAAAACATCCGGCGACAGCAGCGGGCGGAATTCCTCGCGCTTGCCTTGGATGAAGGCGGTGACGATGCGGCTATAGGCTTCGCGCGCGCCGGCCAGGAATTTGGGCGTATCGAAGCTGCGGTCGGCCAATTGAATGTCCACCAACCCGCCCGAAGTGGGCGCGCTCGGTTGCGCCGGCTGCGGCAGGGAAACCGGCCTGGTCGCGGGCACGGGCGATGGCTCGTGCCCGGTGCGCCGCCCCAGGACGGAGTAGAGGCGAAAACAGATGATCCCGGCCACCATGGCGGCGACCACAAGTCCCAATGTTTGAGAATCCGGCATGATAAACCCTTGAAAATGGCCGCCCGCCGCGCCCGAACCTAATCCTTATGCGGCATCGCTGAAAAGCGGCTTTTACCGTCTTTGCGGCCGGCGCGCCCCTTCGCTTGTCAGCGCCAAGCAATCCATGGTAGCGCCCAGTTCCAATTCAGTCCTAATTTAGCAACCCCGCATTCCAGTGAAAGAACGATTATGAGCGGCGAAGGAACCCCCGTATCCGGCAATCAAACCCAGCCGGCCGCACCCAACCTTCAGGTTGTGGGCCAGTATATCAAGGATCTTTCCTTCGAAAATCCCGGTGCAATCTCGGGTATCACCGACCGGCCGCAGATCGAGCTGGCGGTGGACCTCAACGCCACCCGCCTTGGCGACAAGGACATGTTCGAAGTGGAACTGAAAATCCGCGTCGATGCCAAGAGTGACGGCAGGCCCCTGTTTCTGCTGGAACTCGCCTATGCCGGCGCCTTCCGCCTGACCAATGTTCCCGATACCGGCACCCAGCAGTTGATCCTGCTGATCCAGGCACCGCACATGCTGTTCCCCTTTGTGCGCCGGATCGTCGCGGACGTGGTGCGCGATGGCGGCATGCCGCCTTTGATGATCGAGCCGATCGATTTCATGGCGCTGTATCAGGCCCGGGTGGCGCAGCAAGCCGCAAATCAGCAGCCGCAGGGTAATGCCTAAAGCGAAAATTGTTGTTTAACAGCGCTCGTGGCCGTCCCGGCCTCGCGGCGCGCAAATATGCGCGCCGCTGCGGCGTTCGCCGGGGCGAAAGGTCCACTGGACCTTTCGCTAATCCCGGCTCACCCAGATCGACTTGTCGCCTAACTCCTTGGCGACAAAGGCGGCGTGGATTTCCAGTTCCACCGCCGTAATCAGCGGGCCGAGCTTTTCAGGGCGCTGGCGCGCGGCCCGCACCACCTCGGTCGCGGCGGCGGCAATCTCGACCGGCGCCAGCATCAAGCCGCGCTGCCGCCCGCCGATCAGTTCCAGATAGATTTCCGCCGTCAATTGCGCGTCCAGCAGCGCGCCATGGAGCGTGCGCGCCGACAGATCGACGCCGAACCGCTTGCACAATTCGTCCAGGGAATAGCGCGCGCCCGGAATCTTGCGCTTGGCGATTTCGATTGTGTCCACCGCGCGCGACAGCGGGATGGGAGCGCGGCCCACCCGGTTCAGTTCGGCATTGATGAACTTGATATCGAAGCTGGCATTGTGGATCACCAGGGGCGCGTCGCCGAGAAATTCCAGGAACTCATCGACCACATGCGCGAACAGCGCCTTGTCGGCCAGGAACTCCGCCGTCAACCCGTGCACGCGCTGGGACTCGATGGGGACATCGCGCTGCGGGTTCAGGTAGAATTGCAGGGTGCGGCCGGTGGGGAAATGGTCCATCAACTCGACACAGCCGATTTCCACGATGCGATGACCATCGCTAGGTTCAAAGCCGGTGGTTTCGGTGTCGAAGACTATTTCACGCACGAATTTTGGTCCTTACGTCCGCCAGGATCATTTTCACCTGATCGCGAGCGTGATCCAAGCCTTTATCGGTGATCACCAAGTAATGCGCCTGTGCACGCTTTTGCGCATCGCTCATCTGGCGCGCCGCCAGAGCGTTGAATTTGGCCTCTGTCGTGCCGGGCCGAGCCAGAACCCGCTGGCGCTGCACCGCTTCCGGCGCGGTCGCCACCACCACCGCATCCACCTCGGTGCCGGTTTCCAGCAACAGGGGAATGTCCAACACCACAATCGGCGCTTTTGCTTCGGCGAGAAATTCTTCCCGCCGCTCGGCGACCAGGGGATGCATCAGCGCCTCCAGCCGCGCCAGGGCCGCCGCATCGCCGGTCACCAGCCGCCCCAGCGCGCCGCGGTCCACCGCGCCATTCTTGGTCGATCCGGGAAAGGCCGCCTCGATCATCGCCGCCGCTTCGCCGGCATAGAGATCGTGAAGGACGGCATCGGCATCGAACACCGGCACGCCTTCGGCGGCAAAAAGTTTGGCGGTTTCGCTTTTGCCCATGCCGATCGCGCCGGTCAGGCCGATCACAAAAGGCCTATTGGCGCTCACGCAGAACCTTTTCCAATGTTTCGCGCAGGGCCGGCGTGACCTTCGGCCTGATACCGAAGAACGCTTCGAACGACGGCACTGCCTGATGCATCAGCATACCCAGCCCATCGATGGTCTTATGGCCGCGTGCCGCCGCATCTTTCAGCAGCTTGGTTTCCAGGGGATTGTAGACGATGTCGCAGACCGCGGCGGATTTGGGCAGCGCCGCCAGATCGATATCCAAAGGCGGATTGGCGCCCATGCCCGCGCTGGTGGAATTGACCAGCAGCGCGGCCTCTCCCGCGCGGCTTGCCCAATCGTCCAATGTGCCCGGACTTATCGTTGTTCTGACATGCGGGCCGAGTGCCGCCGCCAGCGTTTTGGCGCGGCCGGCATCGCGGTTGAGCAGATGAATTTTCCCCGCCCCCAGCATCTGCAGAGCCAGGACCACGCCGCGCGCCGCGCCGCCCGCCCCTAGCAGCACCGCCGCCTCGCCATTCAAGACGCCGATGGTCTCGCGCAGAGACTCCGCCAGACCCAAACTGTCGGTGTTGCGGGCTTGGATTTCCCGCCCGTGGAAGATCAACAGATTGGCGGCGCCCGCCACAGCTGCGGCGTCGTCGGCGCGATGCGCCAGCGCAAAAGCCGCTTCCTTGTGCGGCACGGTAACATTCACGCCCGCAAATCCCGCGCGGCGCACGCCATCGATGACCGCCGCAAAATCTTCGGTTTTTGCCGCCAGCGGGATCACCGCTCCGTCAATGTCATAGGCCTTAAGCCAGTGGCCATGCAGCACCGGCGACAGCGAATGGCTTACCGGCCAGCCGATGATCCCCGCGATCCTGCCTTGTCCCGTCAGACTCATGACGCCAGTAAGCCTTCCTTGCGCAGCTGGGCCAGAACCGCGAGCAGCGGCAGCCCCAGCACCGAAAAATAATCGCCATCGACTGTAGCGAACAATTGCGCCCCGCGCCCTTCGAAATGATAGCAGCCGACCGAGGAGAGGATCGCCGGTCCTTCCTGGACAAGATAATCATCCAGGAATTGCGGGCTTAATGCGCGCATCGCCATCCGGCAGGGGCTGGCATGCGTCCATAGCAGGGCCCCATCGCGCGCCAGCGCCGCCGCCGAGACCAACAGGTGCGTTTTGCCGGACAGCCGCGTCAGCAGGGCGCGCGCCTGGTCCATGGTCGCGCATTTGCTGAGGTACTCCCCCTCAAACGCGATCACGCTGTCGCCGCCCAGCACAAGCTGTCCGGGATGGCGGCGCGATACGGTCAGGGCTTTCTGCTCCGCCAGGCTGCGGGCCATGACTTCGGCGCCGGCCTCTTTCAGCCCCGCCATCAGGGCGGCTTCGTCCAGGCCGGCGGGATCGGCGGTAAAAGGCACGCCAGCCGCGGTCAGGAGCATTTTGCGGCTGCCGCTGGCAGACGCCAGGATCAGGCTCACCCGGCTTTTTCCTTGCGTTCGGCCAACAGATTCATCACCGCCGCCGCCGTCTCTTCGATCGAACGGCGTGAAACATCGATCATCGGCCATTCCTGGTTTTCGAACAGCTGGCGGGTGGCGGCGATCTCGGCCCGCACCGCATCCAGTTCGACATAGTTGCTGTCGCGATCCTCGCCCATGCTGGTCAGCCGGTTGCGCCGCACTTGCACCAGCCGGTCGGGCGAAACCCACAGGCCTACGATCAAGGGTCCCTTGGCATTGAGCAGTTGCGGTGGCGCCGGCACGCCGGGGATCAGGGGAACGTTGGCGGCTGGAATGCCGCGAATGGCGAGATAGACACAGGTCGGGGTCTTGGAGGTGCGGCTGGCGCCGGTGAGGATCACTTGCGCACCCTGGATGGAATCCAGGGACTGGCCGTCATCATGGGCGATGGTGAAATTCAGGGCCTCGATCCGGTCGAGATAGCGCGCGTCTACTTCATGCTGGCGGCCCACCTTGTGGGTTTCCGCCCGGCCCAGGAACTGGCGCAGGGCCGTCACCGGGCCCTCCAGCACGTCGATGCAGCGCACTTGGATGTCGGCACAGCGGGCCATCAGCTTGTCGCGCAGCCCCTGATTGGCCAAGGTGAAGAACACAATCCCCGGCATGATGGCGATATGATCCAAGGCGCGGGTCAGCTGGGCCTGGGCCCGCACCAGAGCATAGGGATGGACCATGACATCGACATCATCGAACTGGGCCAAGGCGGCATTGGTCATGGCGTGCAGGGTTTCGCCGGTGGAATCCGAAACCAGATGAATGTGAAATTTACGATCCACAGAAGTTATCCAACTTGTCCGACCAGCCTGTGATTCAGCTTGGGGTAAAGCCAAAACCGGTCACAGGCTCCTAACGGGGAAACCAGCCTAAGTGCAAACACGTATGGTTTGGGGATGTTTAGGCCCACCCGCCAACATAGCATGCCCTCCCAGCCCGGCCGCCGCAATTCCCGCAAGTGCTTGAGTCTGTGCCCGCCTTCGCTTAAGCCAAATCCGGTTTCACAGTTTGGCCCACAACCCACAGCCCTAACATCTACATCATCATCTTAGAGTCTTAGGAGTCTTGTGTTGAAGAGTGATCGTAAGCTGGTGCGTGTGCTCGAAGGATCGGTGGAAAAGGTGCCACCGATCTGGCTGATGCGCCAAGCGGGACGCTATCTGCCGGAATACCGCAAGCTGCGCGCCGAGGCTGGATCTTTCTGGGCCATGGCGCTGACCCCAAAATATGCCGCCGAAATAACCTTGCAGCCGATACGCCGCTTCGGCTTCGACGCTGCGATCCTGTTTTCTGATATTCTGACGGTGCCCGAGGCGCTGGGTCAGAAGGTGACCTTCACGGAAGGCGAAGGGCCCAGTCTGAAACCTGTGACATCCACCCAGGGTTTCAACGAGGATCGCGCACAATGGGCAAATTATTTCGAGCCGGTCTATGAGGCGCTGCGTCTGACTCGGGCTGGGCTGACGCCGGGAGCCGCCTTGTTGGGTTTTGCGGGCGCGCCATGGACCCTGGCGACCTATCTGGCCGCGGGCGTGGGCGGCGATGAGCAGAAGGCGGCCAAGCTGTGGGCTTATCGCGATCCGCAGGGCTTTGGATATCTTTTGGATATCTTGGCCGACTGCGTCGCTTTCCACCTGATCCGCCAATTGGAAGCTGGCGCCGATGCGGTGCAGATTTTCGACAGCTGGGCCGGCGGGGTCCCGGCGTCTCTGTTTGAGCGGGTGGTGATCGCACCGGCCAAGAAGATTGTTGCCGCCATACGCGCGGTGCGGCCGGATGCGAAGATTATCGGATTTCCCCGTGGGGTCACCCTGGTGGGGTATCAGGATTATTTGCGGGCAACCGGCGTCGATGCCTTGTCGCTGGACAGTGCCGCGCCTATGTCCTGGGCGGCGGCGAATTTGAACTGTGCCCTGCAGGGCAATCTGGATCCCATCGCCTTGATCGCGGGTGGCGCGGCGCTGGACCAGGCGGTGGATGAAATTCTGGAAGCCACCAACGGCAGCCCGCATATTTTCAATCTGGGCCACGGCATTCTGCCTGAGACGCCCATCGCCCATGTCGAACGGTTGCTGAAGCGCATCAGGGGATGAGACTAGCAATTGTCCTGTTCAACCTGGGCGGGCCGGATTCTCCGGAAGCCGTGGAACCATTTCTGCGCAATCTGTTTTCCGACGCCGCGATCATCTCGCTACCGGCGATCTTGCGGTTGCCTTTGGCCAGAATGATCGCCCGGCGGCGCGCTCCGGTGGCGCGCAAGATTTATGATCATATCGGCGGGCGGTCCCCAATTTTTGAGGAAACGCGCAAGCAGGCCAATGCCCTGGAAGCGGTACTGTCGCGCGACGGCGTAGAGGCCAAGGCTTTTGTCGCCATGCGCTATTGGCACCCCTTCAGCGATGGCGCGGCGCGGGCGGTCAAAGCTTTTGCGCCGGACAAGATCGTGCTGCTGCCGCTCTATCCGCAATATTCCACCACCACCAGCGCGTCGTCGCTGAAGGACTGGGCACGGGCGGCGAAGAAGGTGGGGCTCAAAGCGCCCACTTCGCTTGTATGTTGTTATCCCTATGACCTGAGTTTTGTCACCAGCGCGGCGGCGCGGATCAATGAGGCGGCTGGTGGCTTGAAGCCGGCTACCGGCTATCGCCTGCTTTTGTCGGCCCACGGCCTTCCCAAGCGCACCATCGCCAAGGGCGATCCCTATCAGTGGCAGGTGGAACAAAGCGCCGCAGCGGTGGTCAAGGCGCTAAATAGGCCCGAATGGGAAACGGTGGTCTGTTACCAAAGCCGGGTGGGTCCATTGGAATGGATCGGCCCGGCCACCGACGCGGAAATCCGCCGCGCCGGGCGTGACGGCAAAGGCGTGATCGTAGCCCCCATCGCCTTTGTCAGCGAACATTCCGAGACCTTGGTGGAACTGGATATCGAATACCGCAAGCTGGCGGCCGAGGCCGGAGTGCCCGACTACCGCCGCGCCGCCACAGTGGGGACACAGCGTGATTTCATCGACGGGTTGGCGGGGCTTGTGCGCGCCGCCCTGGACGGCAAGACTATCACCTGTGGTAATGGGCGGATCTGCCCGTCCGAACACAAACGCTGCGGCTACCAATAGAGGCAACCAAGATGGACGCGCTGCGCAACGAATTGTCCAACTATATTCCCTGGTTGTTGGCGGCCCATCTGATCGCCGTGATCGCCTGGATGTCGGCCATGCTCTATCTGCCGCGCCTGTTCGTCTATCACACCGAAGCGGCGCCCGGGTCGGACTCCAGCGAACGCTTCAAGGTGATGGAGCGCCGCCTGCTGAAAGCCATCATGAATCCGGCGATGATCGCGGTATGGATTTTGGGACCGCTGCTGGCCTGGCTGACCGGCGCCTATCTGGACACCTGGCTGCAGGTCAAATTCGTGCTGGTGATCATCATGAGCGGCATGCACGGGTTGTTCGTGCGTTGCTGGCGCGCCTTCGCGGAAGATCGCAACACCCATTCGGCGCGCTTCTACCGCATCGCCAACGAGGTGCCGGCGCTGCTGATGGTGCTGATCGTGATCTTGGTTAAGATCCAGCCTTTTGGGGATTAGGCTCAGGCAGATGAATGCCTGAAACATTAATTGCGCGCACCCCAAACGGCCCGGCGATAGAGATATTTGCAAGCCCCACAAATCAGGCTATAAACAATCCGTCTGATTGACCTGCGCGGGCCCCAGTTAAGGGGACGCGGACCGCAAAACGGGTAACAGGTCGGAACCAACCTCTTCGATGATCGCGTCCGGGCGCAACGCCTTTCGTTCATCGATAGCTTCCCCCTTTTCGTTAGGTGCCCTCTCCATGACAGTCCAAGACGGCTTGCAGGCGATGAAGCTGCAGGACCTTAAGAACAAAAAACCCGCAGATTTGCTGGCTTTCGCCGAGGAACTCGAGATCGAGAACGCCTCGTCCATGCGCAAGCAGGACATGCTGTTCGCCATCCTCAAGGAACTTGCGGAGCGCGAAGTCGAGATCACCGGAACCGGGGTGGTGGAAATCCTCCAGGACGGCTTCGGCTTCCTGCGCTCACCGGAATCCAACTACCTGCCCGGTCCGGACGATATTTATGTTTCCCCCTCCCAGATCCGCCGTTTCGGTCTTCGTACCGGCGATACCGCCGAAGGCCCGATCCGCGCCCCCAAGGAAGGCGAGCGCTATTTCGCCCTGCTGAAGGTCACGACCATCAATTTTGAAGACCCCGAGCAGATCAAGCACAAGGTCCATTTCGACAATCTGACGCCGCTCTATCCCACCCGCTGGCTGAAGATGGAACTCGACGATCCCACCATCAAGGACAAGACGGGCCGGGTGATCGATATCGTGGCGCCGCAGGGCATGGGCCAGCGCGCCTTGATCACCGCCCCGCCGCGCACCGGCAAGACGGTGATCCTGCAGAATATCGCCAAGGCGATTGCCGCCAACCATCCCGAGGCCTTCCTGATCGTGCTTCTGATCGACGAACGCCCTGAGGAAGTCACCGACATGCAGCGCACCGTGAAGGGCGAGGTGATCTCCTCCACCTTCGACGAACCGGCGACGCGTCACGTCCAGGTCGCCGAAATGGTGATCGAAAAGGCCAAGCGCCTGGTCGAGCATAAGCGCGACGTGATCATCCTTTTGGACTCCATCACCCGTTTGGGCCGCGCC
>DATEIA010000106.1:0-2944 GCA_035279305.1 Rhizomicrobium sp. | reverse complement strand
CCAGCGCGATTGCGTGGTGCTGGTGGCGCAAGGCAAGAGCGATTGGGAGATCGGCCAAGTGCTGGGGATCAGCGATTCCACCGTGCACAAGCATATCGAGGACGCCAAGCGGCGCTTCTGCGTCTCGACGCGGATTCAACTGGTCGTGCGTTCGCTGTTCGATGCCCGGCTCAGCTTCGACGATGTGATGAAGGGTGAGGAGTGATCCGCCGAAGGCGGGCGAGCAGGTCCAGTGGACCTGCGAGAGCGACGAACGCCGCGAGCTAAGGCGAGCGGCCGGTCCGGCAGCTGCAACTAGGCATTGACCAACTCGACCTGGACCACGTCCGTACGGGCGACTTCGAAGGTCGCGGCGCAGATGCCGAGATAGAATTCCCAGTTGCGCAGGAATTGCTGATCATGGCCCAGCGCCTTGATCTGGGGTTCGGCATTCTGCATCCGCGCCAGCCATTCGCGCAGGGTGCGGGCATAATCCTTGCCGAACCCGAAGGCGCCGGCGAACTTCAATCCCGCCTTTTCGGCTTCCTCGCGGAAACGCCCCAGCGACGGCAGCATGCCGCCGGGAAAAACATAATGGCGGACGAAGTCGCTGCGGGTGCGGTAACCGGCGAACAGTTCGTCCTTGATGGTGATGGTCTGGATGATGGCGCGGCCGCCGCGCTTCAGCCGTTCCGCCACGGTCGCAAAATAGGCCGGCCAGTAATGCTCCCCGACCGCTTCGAACATCTCGATGGAGACGATATTGTCGAAGCGGCCGCGGGCGCGGCGATAATCCCGCAGCTGGATGTCCGCCGCGCCATTCAGCCGCTTGCAGGCGAATTTGTATTGCGAGGGCGAGATGGTCAGGCCGGTGACATTGTGGTGGTCGGCCGCGGCGCGTTCGGCAAAGCCGCCCCAGCCGCAGCCGATTTCCAGCACGTCGGCTTTGTTGTTGGTGAATTTGGAGAGGATACGCTCATACTTGTTCTGCTGGGCGCGATAGAGTTCTTGGGAACCGTTATACAGGGCCGAGGAATAGGTCATGCTTTTGTCCAGCCACAGGGAATAGAATTCATTCCCGACATCGTAATGGTCCTGGATGTTGCGCGCCGAGCCGGAGATCGAATTGCGGCGCACCAGCGCGTTGTGAATGACGAAGCCAAGCCGGTTAAAGATATTGCCGTCCGAAAAGCCGGAGAAAGGGTCCAGGTTGAGCAGGAACAGGCTCACCAGTCTTTCGACACTGTCGGTCTCCCAACTGCCGGCGATGTATTCCTCGCCCAGTCCGATATCGCCGCGCGCCATGATCCGGCGCAGCACATCCCAGTCGCGAATTTGGAAGCGGGCGGATGGGCCGGGATGGGGGCCCTTGGCATGAGACACCTCGCCATTGGGGGCGATGAATTCCAGCTGGCCATATTCCAGCCGGCTCAGCGCCTTGCGCCAGCTTTTCTCGATATAGGAGGCGGGTATCAACGACATCACGGCTTCCATACCTGGGAAGGCCCAAGACTAAGCTTGGACGCGGTTCAAAACAATTCTGCCGGAACCGGGCCGGACGGCAATCCAGGTACCATAACGGGTGGGCGCATTTTTTGTTGCGGCGCGCCAAGGGCCCGGCCCCAAGGGATCGCAGCGCCCAGCGCCCGCGCCACGCGGACGGCGCTGGCAAGTCCGTCCTCGTGAAAACCATGACCCAGATGGGCGCCGGCGAACCAGGTGCCGCGGCGGCCCTGCATGGCCGCGAGCTCGGCTTGCGCCGCGAGGGCGGCTTGGTCGAACACCGGGTGATCGAAATCGGCTTGGTCGAATATCAGTTCTTGGGGGATTTCCCGCTTGGGGTTGAGGCTGACGAACAGGGGATAGCGGTCATCAATCCCCTGCAGCAAGTTCATCCAATAGGTGACGGTGATCCTGGGATGGAGGAATTCGCCGTCCGAGCTATAGACCCAGCTCGCCCAGCATCGCCGCCGCCGCGGCATCAAGCTCTGATCGCGGTGAAGCACGGCGCGGTTCTTCTGATACCGGAAGCAGCCGAGCACGGCCCGTTCCGCATCGTCGGCATCCTTCAGCAGCGCCAGTGTTTCATCGCCATGGCTCGCCATAACCACCTGGTCATAGGTCTGTGAATTCCCGGTTGCATCCTTGATTTGTACCTTGCCGGCGTCCGGTCCGGTGCCGGGACGTGTCACGGCCACCGCGGCGCAATTGGTGCGGATGCGGTGGGCGAAGGACGCGGTGAGGCGGCGGACATATTCCTGCGCGCCGCCGGTGACGGTGTACCATTGGGGCTGACCGGTGAAGGACAGCAGATGGTGATTGGCAAAAAACCGCACCAAGGTGCGGGCCGGAAAATTCATCATCTCACAGGGCGGGCAACTCCAGATCGCGCCCGACATGGGCAACAGGTAATAGCGGCGGAACCATTCCCCCAGGCCCAATTTTTGGATCAAGCCATCCAGGCTCAGTTCGGGGTGGCGCTCCACCACCGCCTGCGCCTGGGTGTTGAAGATCATCACGTCGCGCACCAACAGGCCGAATTTGGGACGCAGCAGATTGCGGCGTTGGCCGATGACCGAGGCCAGATCGCGTGCGCCCCATTCCAGCCAGCCGTCCCGGATCGAAGCGGCAAAGGACATGTCGCTGGCATGGGTGGGCACGGCCAAGTGCGAAAACAGGGCCGACAGATTGGGATAGTTGGGGCGGTTGAAGACGATAAAGCCGGTATCGACGGCAATGGCGCGGCCATCATAATTCACCGTGAGGGTGCGGCTGTGGCCGCCGATCCGCGCGGATTTCTCATAAACGGTGATCTGGTGATCGGGATTGAGCAGATAGGCGCTGCCCAAGCCGGCGATACCCGAACCCACGATTGCGATCTTGGCCATTGGCGCCCCAACCTCTGGTCCGGTTTACGCCCCCAAGCGCCAAATGGATCATAAAAGCGGATCGCCCCTGTTTTAAA
>DATEIA010000105.1:0-6479 GCA_035279305.1 Rhizomicrobium sp. | reverse complement strand
ACGCCATCGGGGCTGATGAACACCGCGTCGGTGGTGTAGTCGGTGACGATGCCTTCCAGGTCACCGGCGCCGAGAACCGAACCGTGATGGGCGAAGATTTCTTGGGGTGTGCGAGCCATTACCGTATCCTCCAGATGTTGTGGTGGTGCGCGTTTTTCAGGTGGCGGCAGCCAATATGGATGCCACCGGTAGTTGCGTCCCGGTGTGTCAGTGTGGCCGAACCATAATGGGCCTTTTTGCCCACATCAAGGGCGCAAGGCGGGGATTTCCGCGGGCCTTGCGCGGCCGAAAATCCTTATTGAAAACGGCCCTCGCTCTGCAACACCTCGATCCGGTAGCCGTCGGGATCGGTGAGGAAGAAGAACTGGGCGAAGGGCTTGCCATCATGCTGCATTGCCTTCAGGTCGGTGGGCTTGAGGCCGGCCGCGACGAGGCGCTTGTGCTCGGCCGCCAGATCGTCCACCGCCACGGCGAGGTGGCCATAGGCGTTGCCCAGATCGTAGGGCTCGACCCGGCCCTTGTTGACGGTCAGTTCCAGCTCGAAGGGGCCGTCTTCACTGCGCAGATACAGCAAAGTGAAACTCTCATAATCCTTGCGCTCCACCACCTTCATGCCCAGCGCGGTCTCGTAAAAAGCGACGGCGCGGGCTTCGTCCAGGACGCGGATCATGCTGTGAATGGCTTTGGCCATGGCGATGTTCAACTCTGAGATTTTCGAGTGCGCAGCAAATATAGCATCGCCCCCGCCGGGGCAATTTCGGCCCGGCATTAGGGTTATAGGATTTTGTTCCTACAACGCAGTTCCTGACGGAATGGAAAGACAGGACGAGGCGTAGCATCCCGGTGCTACGGGCTGGTGGGAGTGCAGGCGCGATATGGCTCGCTCGCGCCCGGGTGAAACAACGGTCTTCATACGCGACAGACGTCGTATGAGGCGGAAATTTCCCTACGCCAGATGAGAAAAATTTTATAGCGGTCCTTCGGGCCGAAAATGGCACGGGGTATTGGAGATTCCGGCTACAGCGTGCTGTGCTTGCCTCATGACGCAAGACTATCGCGAGCGCGGACGATGGCTGGCACGCAACGTGCTTCCGCATGAAGCGCTGATCCGGTTAAAGCTGCGCGCCATGTGTCTATACGACCTCGATATAGAGGACGTAATCCAGGAGATGTATGCGCGATTTATGACGCACGCTGCGCTGGATTCTATTCGGTTCCCCAGGCAGTACGCGTTGTTGGTCGCAAGGGGGATCATTGTCGATCATGTTCGCCATTCGCGGGTTGTATCGATCACTTCCAGCGGCAATCTGGAATTGCTTGAAATTGCCGAGCCCGAAGCCAACTCGGAAGAGCGCATGGAGTTTCAGCAAGAGGTACGGCTCGTCTTGGCCGCTTTGGATGAGCTGCCCAAACTCAGCAGGGAGATACTTGTTCTTAGGCGTGTCGAGGGCTTGCCGCAGAAGGAAGTGGCTTTTCGGCTGCAAATTAGCGAGAAAACTGTCGAGAAACACATGGCAAACGGTGTGCGCCTGTTAATTAAATTATTCGGCCGGGGGAGGAAACAGAGAACTAATCCGTCGACTACATCAGAAGCGGCAAGTGCAGAAGGCGCCTTCAGCAAACCAAGAGATTGACAACCAAGCGGCCGATTGGGCCGCAAGGCGAGATCGAAGAAAACCATTGGTTTGCAAGCCCAGCTGCAGTCCAGGCAACGCCGGACGACAATAACAAGCGCTTTAAGCGGTTAGATGCTCGAAAAGGGGCCAGGATGACGACGGAATACAAGGCGGGACGGCGAAACTTCCTTAAAGGAGTCGCCCTCGGCGGCATGGCCGCGACCGCGACCGCGACAATGGCTCAGGAGCCGATACAGGGCCCGCCCAGCCCAAGCCCCAATACGCTGCGCTCGCCCGGGCCGGTGACGGACCTCAACGAGCGCACGCCGCGTGACCGGCAGCTCACCTACGCGACCTGCGGCGGCGACTATATGGTCGATGTGATGCGCAGTCTTGGCATCGAATACATGGCCTCGACGCCGTCCAACACCATGCTTGGCCTGCATGAAGCGATCGTCAATTACGGCATGGTGAGCGATCCGAAGCTCACCTTCATCACCACGGTCCACGAAGAAGCTTCGGTGGCGATGGCGCACGGCTATGCCAAGATCGAGGGCAAGCCGATGGCCGTGGGCATGCACGCCACGGTGGGGCTGCAGCACGGGTCCATGGCGATTTACAACGCCTGGTGCGACCGCGTGCCGATCTTCATGCTGGTCGGGGCGAATCTGGATTCCGCCCGATACAGAAACGCCACCGCTTGGAACCACGCCGCTCAGGACGATGCCCTGATCGTCCGCGACTACACCAAGTGGGACGACAAGCCGAGCGACCTGCGCGCCTGGGGCGAATCCGCAGCCCGGGCCTACAAGTTTGGCATGACACCGCCCTATGGGCCGACGCTGCTCGCGACAGATTTGTACATGCAGGAGGATCCTTATCCCGGCGGCAAACCTCCGCCGATTCCCAAGCTGCCGCGGGTCGCGCCGCCTGTCGGCGAGTCCTCGGCCGTGGAAGACACGGCCAAGATGTTGGTCGCGGCCGAGCGGCCGGTGATCTTCGCGGATCGGGTGGCGCGTACGCCCGATGGCCTCAACCGGCTGATCGAATTGGCCGAGTTGCTGCAGGCCCCGGTCTGCGACTCTCACAACCGCTTCAACTTCCCGTGGCGCCATCCCTTGAACCAGTCGATGCGCCGGGCCGGGGTCGTGCAGGACGCCGATTTCATGCTCGAACTGGAACCTGGCGATCCTTTCTCGGTCACATCCCAGCGGCTCGGCGCGGGCGAATTCCGCTCGATCATGAAGCCCGGCTCCAGGCGGGTGACGATCTCGTCCGTCGATCTTTTCTACAAATCCAACTATCAGAATTTCCAACGCTATCCGTCGGACATCGACATCGCGATGGCGGCCGATGCCCAGGCCACCCTGCCCTCGCTCATCGAAGCCGTGCGCCGCCAATTGCCGGCCCATCGGAAAGACGCGCTGGAAGCGCGCGGCGCGCGTTGGGCGCGCGCTCACCAAGCCGATTTGGAGGCGTCCAAACAGGCCGCCGCTTACGCCTGGGACGGCAAGCCGATCTCCACCGCGCGACTCTATGCGGAACTCTATGAGCAGATGCGGACGGAAGACTGGTCCTTGCTCAACGCCACGGACTTTCAGAGCAAATGGCCGCAGCGGCTTTGGACCGCAAACAAGCACTATAACTATATCGGCGACTCCGGAGCGCAAGGGATCGGCTACCTCGGACCCGCGACGCTCGGCGGCGCCTTGGCCAACAGGAAGCACGGCCGGCTCAGCGTGGCCGTCAACGGCGACGGCGACACCATGTTCGGTCCGGGGATTTTATGGACCGCCGCTCACGAGCGCATTCCGCTGCTCTACATCATCCACAATAACCGCGGCTATCACGCGGAAATCATGCAGATGCAGGCGATGGCCAATCGCCGGAACCGGGGCGTAGATCGAACGCATCTCGGCAACGAGCTTGCCGATCCGAACATCGACTTCGCCATGGTCGCCAAAGGCATGGGGGTCTATGCCCAAGGGCCGATCGAACATCCCGCCGATCTCGGCCCGGCGATCCGGCGCGCCATCGCGGTGGTCAAGAAGGGCGAACCCGCCCTGATCGACGTCATTTCGCAGGGGCGCTGACATGGCCATCAAATTTGAAAGGCTGTTTTTCGGGATCGCCGCCGCCTGCGCCGCTGCCACTGTCGCCATCGCCCAGAGCGGTACCCCCGCCGCACCGAAGGGCGATGCCAAGGCGGGCCAGGCACTCTATATGAGGGTCGGTTGCTTCCAATGTCACGGTACAAGCGGGGGCGGCAGCGCGAACGGGCCAAAGATCGCGCCGGGTCCTTTGCCATTCGAAGCCTTCGCGCGCCAAGTCCGCACGCCGCGCTTGGCCATGCCCGTCTATACGGCGGTTATCCTGTCGGACCGTGAGCTGGCCGACATTTACGCCTATGTGAAGAGCGTTCCTCCCGCCAAGTCTTACAAGGACATCGCGCTGCTGAACCGCGATCCGCCGGTCGTTGCGGCCGCTCCTATCACGCGGGCCTCGGCGGCGGACCCAGCCATGGCGGGCCTCTACGCCGCCAAATGCGCGGTCTGTCATGGCGCGAATTTGGAAGGCGTGTCGGGGCCGCCCTTGAAGACGGCGGACATGGCTGACCGCGATCCGATGGCGCTGGCCGCGAAAATAAAGACCGCCATGCCGCTGCAGGCTCCCGGCTCGTTGAGCGACGCGGAAGCAACTGGCCTGGCGCACTACATCTTGGGCCGGAATCGCACGCCGTGACCTTCTATGGGACCACGCAGTGGGGAAGGACGTGGCTTTTTGGCTGCAAATTGGCGAGAAAGCTGTCGAAAAACATATGGCAAACGGTGTGCGCCTGCTAATTAAATTGTTCGGTCGGGGGGAAATCAGAGGGCCAATCCGTCGACTATAGTAGAAACGGCAAGTGCAGAAGATGTCTTCAGCAAACCAAGAAATTGATAACCAAGCGGCGGATTGGGCCGCAAGGCGAGACCTTCGGGAGCAATCCGTGGAGGAGGAGGCCAAATTCGAGGCTTGGCTGGCGGCAGATAGCCGTCACCTCGGCGCCTATGGCCGTGCTGAAGCCGTGCTTTGCCGGCTGGAGCGGTTGAACCGGGCGGCTTCAGACCCAAGCGAGAACGAAAGCCCGACCAGCCGAATTTGGAACCGGCGTCACGCCATGATGGCGGGAGGGGCGGCGGCAAGTTTGCTTGCCGTCCTCGGCGTTGCTTTCCGCTTTGGCAACAATGCCCAGCAAGAGATACTTGCCACGGAAATCGGGCAAATGAAGGAGATCGTCTTGAAGGACGGCTCGATTGTTTCGCTCAACACCGACACCCGGATTCAGGTGCAATTCACCAAGGATGCCCGCAACATTCGCATTCTGCAGGGTGAGGCACTGTTCGATGTCGCCAAGAACAAATTGCGGCCCTTCATCGTGACGGCAGGCGATACCCAGGTGCGGGCGGTGGGAACAAGTTTCGCCGTTTCGATGCTGCCTCAGCGGCCGGTTGAAGTTTGGGTGAAGGAAGGCGTGGTCGAATTGCATCGCTCCGATGAGGCGTTGCCGATGCGGAAAACTATTCGGGCCAAAGCCAATATCAAGGCAGTTTCGCAGGCAGGGGCGCCGATTGTTACCGTCACGGTGGCCGAAGAAAAGCTGGCGCGCAACTTGGCGTGGCAGAGCGGCCGCATTGCCCTAGATGACCAACCGCTTGAAGACGCGGCAAAAGAATTTGCCCGGTATAGCGAGGTTCGGATCACGGTCGATCCCGCCGTAGCTTCCAAAACCGTAACAGGCCTGTTTGCCTCGAACGATCCCATTGGCTTCGCCAAGGCCGCCGCGGGCGTTTTGAAGCTTCAATGGGAAGTGCGAGACAATGAAGTGCGGATATTCTAAAAATAAAATGAATGTCGCCATAGGGAAATGAGGACAACCGCCCGTCATCTGAATGAGTGTCAGGAAAGGGCGCAGATCATTCGTCAAGGTGCATAACAATAAGAATGGGGGGCGTGGAGAACGGAAGAAAACGCATCGTTGCAGGCGTGGCAACTTCAATTGCTGTGCTGTGTGGCAGTGCGCCCGTTTCAGCCCAGGTCCGGCAATTCGACGTTCCGTCTGAAGATGCCGGCAAGTCCATCCCTGAATTTGCGCGTCAGGCGCACATTCAGGTCGTCGCGCCTGGAGATTTGCTCCATGGCGTGATCACCCCTCCTATTAAAGGCGCCTACGACGTATTTGCAGCCCTCGATTTGATGCTGAAGGGGAGGGGCCTAACGGTCACCCATTTGGCGGAGGGAGTCGTAACGATCTCTTCACTCGAAACAAAGAAACGGGAGGAGAGAGAAGACATGTCGCCAAAACTCAAGAGTTCCACGTCCTTTCTGGCGCTATTGTTCGGTCTTGTCGCACAGTCTGCGACGGCCCAGACGCCGGCTGACCCCGCCGATAACGCAATGGCCATTGAAGGTGTGACGGTCTCGGCCTCCCGAATTTCCATTCAAGGCTATGAAGCACCTACGCCAGTTACCGTCATTGGCGCAGAGCAACTCGACCGGGAAGCGAAAATCGATATCGGCGACGCGATTCGCGAGCTGCCCGCGGTCGGCGGCTTGTCGGCGAATTCGCCGGGTCCCAACATTGGTCATGCCGTACAAGGCGATACCGGCATCGATACCATAAATCTCCGCAATTTGGGCGACATCAGAACCCTGACTTTGTTCGACGGCCAGCGGGTTGTCTCTTCAAACCCCGTCGGCGGCGGCGTCGATCTCAGTACGATTCCCACGGCCTTGATAGAGCGCGTCGATATCGTGACAGGCGGCGCTTCCGCCGCCTGGGGATCGGACGCGGTTGCAGGCGTCGTCAACCTGATCGTCAAC
>DATEIA010000104.1:0-4926 GCA_035279305.1 Rhizomicrobium sp. | reverse complement strand
ATAACGGGCCGCCAGCGCGGCATCGCTTTGCGGATTCCAGATTTTCGGGTCGATGCCGTTGAGAATGCCGGACACATCGCCGCCGCGAGACCGGATCAGTCCTTCCAGGCCCATGCCGAAGGCCGGTTCGCGAATCTCGCGCGCATAGCCGGGACTGACCGTGGTGATCGCTTGCGCGCCAGCAAGACCCGCCTTGAGAAAGCCGACGCCGCCATAATATTCGACTCCGTCGATGGCGTAAGCGCGCGGCGGCAGACCCAGGAACGGAAAGATCGATACATCGAAACGGCCCTGGAAGGCGATATTGTGGATCGTCAACAAGCTGGACGCCAGCGGAGCGGGGCCCGGCGCATAGCGCAGATAGGCCGGCGCCAGTCCGGCGTGCCAGTCATGGGCATGCAGCAGGTCGAACCGCCAGTTGGGGATGGCGCCGGAGGCAAGATCGGCGGCGGCGCGTCCCAGTGCCGCGAACCGGCGCCAATTGTCGGGCCAATCCGCGCCTGTGCGGTCGCCATAGGGGCCGCCATCGCGCTGGAACAAAGCGGGCGCATCCAGCACCAGCAAAGGAAAGCCGTTGATATACGAAGCCCGTATCCGCGCTTCGGTGCCCATCAGATTGGGATAGTGATGCACCAGGGGTGCATCGCCGATATGGGCGCGAACCGCCGGATAACCGGGCATCAAGGTGGTGACCATGATGCCGTGACCGGAGAGCGCACCGGGCAGCGCGCCCACCACATCGCCCAGCCCGCCGGTCTTCACCAGGGGATAGGCCTCGGCCGCCACGGAAAGAACCTGCATCATGCCAGCCGGTCGAGCATCGCCTGGGTAATAAGGCATATGCCGTTTTCGGTGCGCCGGAAGCGCGCGGCGTCCTGTTCGGCGTCCTCGCCGACCACCAGGCCGGCGGGAATATTCACGCCGCGGTCCAGCACCACGCGCCTGAGCCGGGCGCCGCGGCCGATCTGGCAATAGGGCAGCACCACCGCGCCTTCCAAAGTGGAATAGCTGTTGGCCCGCACGCCGGAGAATAACAGGCTGCGGTGCACATGGGCGCCCGAGACGATACAGTCGCCGGCGATCAGCGACGACACGGCCGAGCCGCGTCTGCCGTCCATGTCATGGACGAATTTGGCGGGAGGAAGAATTTCGGCATAGGTCCAGAGCGGCCAGCTGCGGTCGTACAGATCCAGTTGCGGCACCACATCGGTGAGGTCGATATTGGCCTCCCAATAGGCATCGACCGTGCCGACATCGCGCCAATAGGCTTCGTTCTCATTGCTGGAACGGACGCAGGAGCGCGAAAAGCGGTGTGCCACCGCTTTGGCGTTCTTGACCAGCCAGGGAATGATGTCCTTTCCGAAATCGCGCGAGGAGCCTGGTGTGGCGGCATCGCGGCGCAACTGTTCGATCAGAAAGCGGGTCTGAAAGACATAAACGCCCATCGAGGCCAGCGACATTTCGGGATTGTCGGGCATGGCGGGCGGGTCGGCGGGCTTTTCGACAAAATCGGTGACACGGCCGCTGGCATCGGCCGCCATCACGCCGAACCCCGTCGCCTCGCGCCGCGGCACTTCCAAACAGGCGATGGTCACATCGGCCTGCTGGTCGCAATGCTGCTGCAGCATCAGCTCATAATCCATCTTGTAGATATGATCGCCCGCCAGGATCACCATATATTCGGGGCCATGGCCCTCGATGATGTCGATGTTCTGGAACACGGCGTCGGCGGTGCCGGCATACCATTGCGTCTCCGACACGCGCTGCGAGGCGGGAAGCACGTCGAAGCTTTCATTGCGCTCGGGCCGCAGGAAGTTCCAGCCCTGTTGCAGGTGCCGGATCAGGGAATGGGCCTTGTATTGGGTGGCGACGCCGATGCGGCGGATGCCGGAATTGATCGCATTGGAAAGCGCGAAGTCGATAATGCGGGCCTTACCGCCGAAATAGACCGCCGGCTTGGCGCGGCGCGCGGTCAGTTCGGCCAGCCGGCTGCCGCGGCCGCCGGCCAGGACATAGGCCATCGCGTCACGTGCCAGGGGCTGTCTCAGCCGGTCGGCCATGGTTTCCTCGTACTGCCTCCGGCCCTTTAGCCGGCATGTTCCAACATGATCGTCGCCAACGGCGGCAGCGTCAGACTGGCGCCGCCGTCCGTGGCGGTGACCGTGCCCAGATTGCCCAGGCCGCTGCCGCCATACTGTAGCGCATCGCTGTTAACCATCTCTTTCCAGGTCCCGCCGGCCGGCAGGGGCACGCGGTACCGATGCCGGGGAACGGGTGTCATATTGGCGATGACCGCCACCGGCGGAGCGCCGGGAGCATGACGAATCCAGGCAAAAACCGAATTCTGCCTGTCGTCCACCACCGCCCAGGAGAAGCCTTCGCTCTCGCAATCGCGGGCATGCAGCGCGGGTTTTTCGCGATAGAGCTTGTTAAGGTCCCTTACCAAATTACGCACGCCGGCATGGGCAGGGGCATCGAGCAGGCCCCAATCCAAAGGCCTGCTTTCGCTCCATTCGCGCCGCTGTGCGAATTCCTGACCCATGAACAACAGCTTTTTGCCGGGGTAACCCCACATCAACGCATAGTAAGCCCGAAGGTTCGCGAACTTCTGCCAATCGTCGCCGGACATTTTGGAAAGCAGCGAGCCCTTGCCATGCACCACCTCGTCATGGCTGAGCGGCAAGACGAAATTTTCGCTGAAGGCGTAGAGGAGTCCGAAGGTTATTTCGTCGTGATGATGCTGGCGATGGATCGGCTCATGCGCCATGTATTTCAGCGTGTCGTGCATGAAGCCCATGTTCCACTTGAAGCCGAACCCGAGCCCGCCTTCATGCGTGGGCCTGGAGACGCCGGGCCAGGAGGTGGATTCTTCCGCCACCGTGAAAAACCCCGGGCGGTTGCCGTAAACCTCCCGGTTCATGCTGCGCAGGAATTCCACCGCTTCCCAATTTTCCCGCCCGCCCTGTTGATTGGGAATCCATTCGCCGCTTTTGCGCGAATAGTCGCGATACAGCATGGAGGCCACCGCATCGACCCTGAGGCCATCGACATGATAGCGCTCCGCCCAGAACAAGGCATTGTTGACCAGGAAAGAGGAAACCTCGCGCCGCCCGAAATTGTAGATCGCGGTGTCCCAGTCGGGATGATGGCCCAGGCGCGGATCTTCATGTTCGTAAAGCGCGGTGCCGTCGAAACGGATCAGGCCATGCGCATCGGTGGGAAAATGCGCCGGCACCCAATCGATCAGCACGCCCAGTCCGGCGCGGTGCGCGCCATCGACGAAGCGGGCAAAGCCTTGCACGTCGCCGAAGCGCGAAGACGGCGCGAACAGTCCGGTGGTCTGATAGCCCCAGCTGGGGTCGTAAGGATGCTCGCTGACCGGCATGAATTCGATATGGGTGAAGCCCATATCGGCGGCATAGGGGATCAGGCGGCCGGCCAGCGCATCCCAGCTTAGAAACTTTCCATCGCCATCCCGGTCCCACGATCCGGCATGCACTTCATATATGGAGATTGGCTGACGGCGGACATCCGCCTTGGCCCAAAAGTCGCGATGGGCAGAATCGCCCCATTCATGCGCTGGCGGGGCGGTCGTCAGCGAGGCCGTGGCGGGCCGCAATTCGGCGGCGAAAGCGAAGGGATCGGCCTTGAGCGGGCGAAGCTTGCCGTCCGTGCCGACCACTTCGAACTTGTAAGCGTGTCCTTGCGCGATGTCGGGAATGAAAATCTCCCACACGCCAATATCGGCGCGGCGGCGCATGACATGGCGGCGGCCGTCCCAATCGTTGAAATCGCCCACCACCGAGACCCGCCTGGCATTGGGCGCCCAGACCGCGAAATGAATCCCGCTGGCGCCCTGGTGCGAAATCAGATGCGCGCCCATCTTGTCGTAGAGCCGCCAATGGGCGCCCGCCGCGATCAGGAAATCATCGACCGGACCCAGCACGGGGCCGAAACTATAGGGATCGGTCACCCACCATTGCGCGCCATGGCCGCGCGCCTTGTATTTGACCGGCGCGGGCGCCCCCAGGATTTTGCCTTCGAACAGGCCGCGCGGATCGGTTCGTGTCAGCGCGCCAAGCCTGCGGCCCTTCAGATCGAAGGCCTCGGCGCTTTCCGCGCCTGGTAGCCACACCCGCGCGAAGGTCCCGCCAGGTCCGGCATGGGTGCCCAGCAGGGAAAAGGGATCGGGGTGCCGTCCTTCGAGCAGGGCATCCAGCGCGCCCGGCGAAGGCTTCACAAAATGCCCCAAATGTCTTTGGCATATTCGCGGATGGTGCGGTCCGAAGAGAACCAGCCCATATGCGCGATGTTGCGGACCGCCGCCGCCGACCAGCCGGCGGGATCGGCCCAGCGCTGATCCACCGCGCGCTGCGCGGCTGCATAGGAATCGAAGTCCGCCGCGACCATGAACCAGTCGTGATCGTAGAGCCCGCCGATCAGCTCGGCATAGCGGCCGGGATCGTCGGGAGAAAAGACGCCGGAGGCGATGGCGGCCAGGGCCTGCGACAGCTCCCGCGAGTTCTCGATGATGGCGCGCGGCTGATGACCTTGCGCCCGCTTGGCGGCGACTTCATCGGCGGTCAGGCCGAAAATGACAATATTCTCGGCCCCGACCCGGTCGCGGATCTCGATATTGGCGCCGTCCAAGGTTCCGATGGTCAGCGCGCCGTTGAGGGCGAATTTCATATTGCCGGTGCCGGAGGCTTCCATGCCGGCGGTGGAAATCTGCTCCGATAGGTCGGCGGCGGGAACGATCTTTTCCGCCAGCGAGACATTGTAGTTGGGAATGAAGACGACCTTCAGCAGGCCTTCGACCGAAGGGTCGGAATTGATCCGCCGCGCCACGTCATTGGCCAGCTTGATGATCATTTTGGCGTTGTGATAGCTGGGCGCGGCCTTGCCGGCGAACAGCTTCACCCGCGG
>DATEIA010000103.1:0-2835 GCA_035279305.1 Rhizomicrobium sp. | reverse complement strand
TAGGTTCGCGGGCATGACGATTTCACAGAATCTCGCCGACATACTGGCGCGCATCGAGGCGGCGCGAAAGGCCGCCATCGCGCCGGCGCCCGCAACCAAGCTGGTGGCCGTCTCCAAGACCGTGTCGCAAACCGGCATTGGCCAGGCGATTGACGCGGGCCAGCGCATCTTCGGCGAGAACCGGGTCCAGGAAGCCCAGGCCAAATACCTGCATCTGAAAAGTGAGCATCCCGGCCTGGAATTGCATCTGATCGGTCCCTTGCAGACCAACAAAGTCAGAGAAGCGGTAGCCCTGTTCGATGTGATCCAGACCCTGGACCGGATCAAGCTGGCGGATGCGCTGGCGGCGGAACGGGATAGATCGGGCCAATGTCCGCGCCTGTTCCTGCAGGTCAATACCGGCGAGGAACCGCAAAAGGCCGGCGCGATGCCGCGGGACGCCGCCGCGCTGATCGATCATGCGCGCAAGCTGGACCTGCCGCTGGACGGGTTGATGTGCATTCCTCCCGCCGATGACGATGCGGCGCCGCACTTCGCTTTCCTGGCCAAACTGGCGCGCGATCACGGCCTGTCTGAACGCAGCATGGGCATGAGCGGGGATTTCGAGCTGGCGGTAAAGTTTGGTGCGACGCATGTGAGAGTCGGAACCGCGATTTTCGGTGCGCGGCAGGCTCAGCCTATAACTATCTGATCGCCGGGCTTGAGCTGTTCGATCGCCGCCCGCAAGTCGTCCATCGCCATCGCCACACAGCCCTGGGTGGCGGAATAATCCGGCTTGGCCAGATGCAGGAAAATGGCGCTGCCTTTGCCCGGCACCACCGGATTGTCGTTATAGCCCAGCACCGCAACCAGATCGTAGAGATGATCCTCGCGCCACAGGCGCTCCGCGCTGGCGGCATAGGGCAGCTTCACCAGCCGGTTATAGTTGGGATCGTAGGCTGCATCGCACCAGCCGTCATCGTCTTGCAGGGCGTGAAGCGCCAAGCGCGTACGCGGCGCCGTAATGCGGTCGGCGCGATAGAAGACCTCCCGCACCGGAAAAATGCCGCGCGGCGTGATGCCGTCGCCTTCACCGCCCTTGACCGCGATGCCGCCGGGGCCAATGGCGGCCCGGCGCGCGCCCGCGCCCCAATTGAGCAAGGCGCCGTTACGACCGGCGGTAACGATCAGATTCATGAGGACTGTATAGCGTCAGTGGACGCTGGCGAGAACCGGCGATTGCCCCATCCCGACCAATCCCATCGACCGGCGATAGGCGTAGAGCGCGCGGCTGGCGGTGTCGCTGTCCACGCCCTTGGCGGACAAGGCATGGGA
Source organism: Rhizomicrobium sp. (assembly GCA_035279305.1). Classification (GTDB taxonomy): domain Bacteria; phylum Pseudomonadota; class Alphaproteobacteria; order Micropepsales; family Micropepsaceae; genus Rhizomicrobium. The sequence continues at coordinate 1,521 of DATEIA010000103.1, read as the reverse complement.
GAAGGCGGCGACATCCAGGCCGTCCGGAACATTTTCCGCGACCGTCATCGAAGACGGCAATGCCGGAAAAGAGGCCGTGGGCAATGACGGGCTGACGCTGATGGGCGTCAAGGCAACCTTGGTGGCCTTGCTTTTGCCGTCCCCCTTGAACAGAGCGAGCGCGGTGTCTTCAAAGCTCTTGCCGGTAATGCCTTCAAACGCCACGTCGGCGATCGAGGCGATGGCGCCCCACATTCCGCCATACAGCGTGTCGCCCGCGATCTTTTCGAGCGGGCACATTTTGTCGCCGGTAATGGCGCGATAGATGGTGCCGATAATGGGCAAGTGTTGCAGCGGATTGATCACGTCCAGCAGGTGCCCGAAAAAGCCTTCCTCGTCCTTGACGCCGCCATCCGCCGTCTTGTTCGTCTGGGCGGCGACGGAGTCGGACCGGACTGAACCGGACGCGGGGACCATAGCATGATATTGCGGGCTGTGGACGCTCATCCCCTGGCTGGAAGCAAGCGCCGCGCCAATTTTTTTCCGCGCCATTGCTGGCGGTTTTATCCGCTGCCGGACCGGATCGACCGGCAAGATTTGCCGACCTGGCGCCGGACGCGCTAATCTGGAGCGCCCCGAACCACATGCAGCGAATCATGCCGACCCGAATCCTTTTGGCCGAGAGCGACGATGTGCTGCGCGCCAGCTTGGCCGAACAGCTGGAGCAGGAAGGCTATGACGTGGTGGCGGCCTGCAATGGCGAGGAGGCAAGCGCGGCGGCGCGCGAGCCCATAAACTTTGCGATCATTGGCCTGGGCGAGCAACTGGCGGCGGATTTGCGTGAGCAAGGACTGAATTGTCCGCTGCTGCTTCTGACCGACGGTGAGGCGCCCGCGACTCCGGAAAGCCTGGCCCGGCCATTCCGGATTTCCGTGCTGCTGGCGCGGCTGCATGCCCTCAATAGCCATCATGCGCCCGCCGATGACGCGGCGGTGCGCATCGGGCCCTATACCTTCCATCCGTCCGCCAAACTGCTGCAGGCCGAGGGACGCAAGGTGCGGCTGACCGAGAAAGAGACCAATATCCTCAAATTCCTTCATGCCAGTTCCGGAACCGTGCCGCGCGATATCCTGCTGCATGAGGTGTGGGGTTACAGCCCGGCGGTGGCCACCCACACCCTGGAGACCCATATCTACCGCCTGCGCAAGAAAATCGAACAAGATCCAGCAAACGCCCAGATCTTGCTGACCGAGGGCGGCGGGTATCGCCTGAGCGCATAGGTTTTTGACGGGCGCTAGGGAACTTTGGCACTTGTTTAACGCCCGTTAACCACCCCGTCCTAGAACAACAGGATGGGGAAAAAGCCCACCAAATCCACCGCCATTCCAAAGCGGCGCATAGCGCGCAGCGTGCCGCAGCCGTCCAAGCCCCAAGCGGCGCGTAAGCGCGGCGGTTCCACCTGGCCCTATGTGCTTTTGATGATGTGCGGCTGGGCGGTGATTTTCGCCGGCCTGTTCTTCTCGCATTTTCTCTCCGGCCTGC
>DATEIA010000102.1:0-4733 GCA_035279305.1 Rhizomicrobium sp. | reverse complement strand
CCTGGCCCACCGGCTTGGTGGTGAAAAAAGGATCGAAGATCTTGCTCTGGATTTCCTTCGACATGCCGGTGCCGGTATCGGCCACATCGATGCGGACATAGTCGCCCGCCGGCATGATGGCGGTCCCCAGCGCCGAGGCGGTAGCCACCGTCTGGTTGGCGGTGCGGATGGTAACCGTGCCGCCCGACGGCATGGCGTCGCGGGCATTGACCACCAGATTGATGATGGCGTTGCCCAACTGGGCCTCGTCGGCATGCACCGCCCACAGATCGGGTTCGCGCTCCACCGTCAGGGTGATGCCCTCTCCCACCAGACGGCGCAGCATCTGGGCGAGTTCGCCGATCACATCGCCAAGCGCCAATATCTTGGGCTGCATGGTCTGCTTGCGGCTGAAGGCTAGAAGCTGGCTCACCAGGGCGGCGGCGCGCAGCGCGTTCTGATGCACCTCGTTGATTTCCTTGAACGAGGGATCGCCCGCCTGGTGGCGCATCAGCAGAAATTCGCAATTGCCGATGATCACGGTGAGCAGATTGTTGAAGTCGTGCGCCACGCCGCCCGCGAGCTGCCCCACCGCCTGCATTTTCTGCGACTGGGCGAACTTGGTCTCCAGCGCCTTTTGCTCGGAGACATCCACCAGATACAGAACGGCCGTGCCGGTTTCCCCCATGGAAGAAGGCATGGGCGCGGCGAACAATTCCGCCATGCGGTCTTCGCCATGGCCCGATTTGGTGCCGCGCAATTCCACCGGCTTCAGGCCGGTCTCGCCCTTGGCGGCGCGGGCGATCAAAGCCATGATCCGCGCCTGGTCATTGCCTTCGACCAGCCCAGCGAAATTCCGCCCTGTCAAAGACCCCGATGCGCCAAAGAACTTGGCGAGCGCCGTATTGGCATTGCCGATCGCGCCCGCGCCGTCGGTGAAGGCCACGCCCACGGGCGCGTCGCGGAACAGATCGCCGACATTTTGCGGCGCGGCCTGCGCCGCAACAGGTGCGGGTGCGGCAGGCGCTTCTTGGAGGATTTTGGGTTCGTCCGGTGCGCGCTGCAACACCGGCTGGGGCGAGGTGCTGGCCGCCAGGCGCGGCGTGAACCACCAGGCGGTCTGCTTGTCGGGGAGCGGACGCACCGCGGCAACGATTTCCAGGCCCGGCAAGACGACGAAGGTTTCCTCGCGCGCGCGCCCTTCGGCGGCGTCGCGCGACAGCCGATAGAGCACAGCGGCACTGGGCTCACCCGCGATCGCAAGCTCGGGCGGCGGCGGGGATTCGCTTTCGCCCGCACCCGCCATGCGCCGATAGACAGGATTGCAGTCCAGCACCGCGCCGTCTTCGCCGGTGACCGCCCAGGCGACATTGGCCTTTGCGGCGGCCTCGGCGACGCGCAAGGCATCCTGGGTGGCGCGTCCGGCACGCGGCCAGACCGCAAAAAGCAACAAGATAGCGATCAGGGCAATCCCGCCCAGCAGGGCGTGGCCCGCCAAGCCCACCATTTGCGGCGCGGCAATGGCCAGACCGGCGGCCAACAGGGCCACGATTACACAGCCCAAAGCGGCCCAGCGCCAGGGGCCGGTGGCGACCCCCAGACCAGCGGCAGACATAGATTTAGCGGCGTTCATACCGCCACAATACAAGATTCGGTTAACCAATCCTTTCTAAGGGTTAAAGGACTGGATTTACTGTTAAATTTTGTTCCGTAGGCGAACGCTGTTCGGTCCGTTTCGCGCGAAAAATTAACGCCGCGAATCAACCGGCGCGGGCGGGCAATTTGCCTTGCAGACGCAAGACATATCCGATCACCTGCGCCACCGCCTTGAAATGCTCTGGCGGTACCGGATCGTCGATCTCGATCGCGGCGTGCAGCGCGCGCGCCAAAGGCGGGTTTTCGATCACCGGCACATCATTCTCTTCGGCCACGGCGCGAATGCGCAGCGCCAGCGCGTCGACACCCTTGGCGACGCAAACCGGCGCCGCCATCTTGCCGCTTTCATATTTCAGCGCCACGGCAAAGTGGGTCGGGTTCATGATCACCACGGTGGCCGAAGGCACCGCCGCCATCATGCGCTTGCGGGCGCGGTCGTGGCGCAGCTGGCGGATCTTGGCCTTGATGGTGGGATCGCCTTCATTCTGGCGATACTCTTCCTTGATCTCCTGCTTGGACATCCGGTTGCGCGCCATGAAGCGCATGCGCTGCCAGAAATAGTCCAGCCCGGCGATCACGGCCAGCGCCGCCAGCGAAGTCATCAGCACCTTGAACAACAGGCGCGACATGTCGTGCATCACCGTGATGGTCGACTGGTTGAGCATGGCTTCCAGCCCACCGCGCTCCGGCCAGAGCTGGGTCCAGATCGCCACGCCCACCACAGCGATCTTGGCCAGGCCCTTGAGGAGATTCATCCAGCCCTCGGCGCCGAACAGGCGTTTGAAGCCGGCCAGGGGTGAGACTTTCGAAAAGTCCGGCGCGATCTTGTCGAAGGAAAAACCGGGCAGGCTTTGCAGCATATGGCCGGCAAGGCCGGCAACCATCATCACCACGAAAAAAGGCGCCAGCACCAGCGCCAGCTGCGGCAGCAAAAGCCCCATCATGGCCGAAAGTCCCGCGCCATCCACGCTCATGGCGTCAGGCTGCTGCAAAAACAACGTCAAGGAACGCGCCAAACCCATGGCGGTATACTTGCCGAACATGGCGATCGCCAATGTGCCGCCGCCCAAAAGGATAAAGGTGGTGACTTCCGGAGATTTGACGACATCGCCATTCTCGCGCGCCTGCTCCAGCCTTTTTGCTGTCGGCTCTTCGGTCTGTTGCGATTTGTCCTGGTCTTCCGCCATGGGCTTTTCCTATCGCTTCGCGACTTGAGGCGTCATAGGAATACCGCCATGGAATTGGCGTAGTAGGTCAGGAACACCGTCATCAGCGAGCCGATCAAGGCCAGCATGATCACAAAGCCGCACATGATATTGAGCGGCACCGCGACAAAGAAAATCTGCAACTGCGGCATCAGCCGCGCCAGCACGCCGAGCCCGGCATAGACCGCAAAGCCGAATACCAGAAACGGCGCGGCCAATTGGAAGCCCAGGGCAAAGGAGGAGGAAGTGAGCTGGATCACCAGCTGCGCCATGTCGCCCACCGGCAAGTGGCCGCCCGGCGGCAGCATGCGATAGCTGCCGGCGATGGCGCCGATCGCCAGATGATGCAGGTTGGTCAGGAAGATCAGGGTGGTGCCCAGCAGCATCATGAAGTTGCCCACCACAGCGCCTTGGGTGTTCTGGGTAGGATCGAGCGTCTGGGCATAGGCCAGGCCGATCTGGGTGGCGATCAGATAGCCCGCCACTTGCAGCGCGCTCATGATGATGCGCGCCATGGCGCCCACCAGCACGCCGGCGGTCACTTCCTGCGCAATCATGATGGTCAGCGCCACGCTGCTTTCCGGCGAGACGGCGGGATAGTTGCCTTGCACCTGCGGCGTCAGGGCGAAGGCGATCGCCAGCGCCAGCACCAGGCGCACCCGGCTGGGCACGCCCATTTCGCCGATCGCCGGCAACAGCATCACCATCGCGCCGACCCGGCTGAAGACCAGCAGGTAGGTCAGGACGATGCCGGACAGCGCGGGAAGATGGATGGTCATGTTGCCCGCTTTCTCAGCTCTCCATGGGCGGGCTCGACCCGCCCATCCAGAGCAAGCGGCAAAAAGCTCGCAAGATGGCCCTGGATGGCCGCTCGAAGGCCGGCCATGGTGAAGAGAGAAGAGACAGAAGCATCAAAAACCCTAATAAGCCGCGATGCGTCCGGCGATATCGGTCATCAGCCCGTTCATGGCTGCGCCCGCGAACGGCAGGGCCAGTAGCAGCACCACGAAAATGGCCACGATCTTGGGCACGAAGACCAAAGTCTGTTCCTGAATCTGAGTCACGGCCTGCAAAAGCCCGATGCCCAGGCCGACCACCAAGGCGGTGAGCATGGAAGGCGCGATAATTTCCAACAGAACCAGGATGGCGCTGCGGGCAAAGTCGATAGTGGAAGCGGGATCCATATTGCTGTCCTTGCTCCTCACCCTTCGGAAAGCTCAGGGTGAGGACGTGATGTGAAGTCCTCATGCTGCGCTTGTCGAAGCATGAGGAAGGTGAGGCTAGATCGGCATATTCATGATGGACTGGTAGGCGGCGACGACCTTGTCGCGCACCGCCACCACGGTGTCCAAGGTGATCTCGGCGGCATTCACCGACTGGACCACATCGACCAGATTGGCCTTGCCCTGCACTTGCTGGCTGGCGGCATGCTCGCCCTGGCGCATGGTGTTGATAGAGTCTTTGAGCGCGCCCGACAGGAAGTCGGAGAAATTTCCGCCCGGCACATTGGCGGGTGTTATGCCGGGGGACCCGGCCGTAGTGCTCATCTGGGCAGCGGCGCGGTAGGCGGCGGCGGCGGCGGCGGGAATGGCCATGGCTTATCCTTTCATTGGATCCCCGTTCATACGCTGTTGCTATGAACTCGTGGGGATGACGCTTCGCGTCACTTCTTCAAAAGATCGACGGTTTTCGCCAGCATCTGCTTGGTCGATTCCATCACCGACAGATCGGCTTCGTAGGAGCGCTGGGCTGCGCGCATGTCCATGATTTCCACCAGGCTGTCGACATTGGGCAGCTTCACATAGCCCTGCTTGTCGGCATTGGGATTGCCGGGATCGTACTGGCTGCGAAAATCGCTTTTGTCGGGAATCGGCTTGCCGGCCGCGACCAGCG
>DATEIA010000101.1:0-4711 GCA_035279305.1 Rhizomicrobium sp. | reverse complement strand
TGGCTGAGAATTTGCTGCGCTCCACGCCAAAGGGCGCGATCTGGATATTCTCAAGCCCGAAGCCGGCAAAGCGTTCCGCCAGCTGCGGATTGGTGACGATGGCGGCGTCATAGTTGCTGTTGAGGCGATTGAGATAGTTCCAGAAGAAGCCGAACAGCCGGTCGACCCGTTCCGGTCCCAGCAATCCGCCCAGAAAAGTCTGGGGATAGACCGCCACCGGATCGGCATGCATGAAGAAGACCTTGACCGCCTTGCCCGGCCAGCGCGCCGCCAACCAGCCGCCGCGCCAGGGCGAGGAGCCTTCCACCAGGTCGGGCGCCAGCCGGTCCAGGGTCCGCCACACCTGCTGGTGATTCCAGAACATGCGGTAGTTGCGGTCGAAGGGCAGGTGCGGGCTTTTGATCCAGGCGATGGCGCCGCCATGGGCCGCTTCGGTGCGGGTCTCCGCGCCGGGGGCGATGATGGTCAGCTCATGGCCGAATTTCCGCGCCAGCGCCAGCTTCTGGTTGATATAGCGCCGCACGCCGCCGCCGGTGGGCGAGTAGAACTCGCAAACGTCTACGATTTTCATGGCGCAATCATCACGGCGCGGTTCATGGTGAGGCGGTTCCAGCCAGCAGCGCGCGATAATAGCCCAGCATGCGCGCCAAGGTCTCCTCCCAGGAATAGGTCAGGGCGCGGGCCCGCGCCGCCTCTGCCATGCGCCGCCGAAGCACCGCGTCTTGGGCCAGCAGGGTGAGTTGACGGGCAAAGCCGTCGGCATCGTCGGCGGGGACCAGAAAGCCCGTTTCACCCGGCACGACCAGCGAGCTGCTGCCGGTGGCATCGGCACAAACGCAAACCAGCCCGGAGGCCATCGCTTCCAGGGTCACATTGCCGAAGCTTTCGCTGTCGCTTGGGAAAATGAAAAGGTCGGACGAGGCATAGGCGCATGCCAGTGCCTCGTCCCGCAGGAAGCCGGCAAAAACGGCATGCGGCAGTTCGCGCGCGACAAACGCGCGATCAGGCCCATCGCCCACGATCACCACGCGATGCGGGACGGTGACCTGCTTCAACGCCGCCGTCAGCGTGTCCAGCCGTTTTTCCCGCACCAGGCGGGAGACATGCAGGATCACCAGTTCGCCGCCGCCGATGCCCAGCCGGGTCCGCCATTCCGGGCTGCGCTTGGCCGGCGTGAAGCGCGCGGTGTCGATGCCGCGCGGCCAGGGTTTGAAATTGTCCTTCAAGCCGTCGGCCAGCAGTGCCTGGCGAGTGGATTCGGAAGGGACATAGACTTCGCGGCATTGGCCGTAGAAGCGCCGCAGCCTGCGCGTGAGAAACCCCTCCAGCCAGGCAAGATGCCAATAGTGTTTGAGATAGGTCTCATAGCGGGTGTGATAGGAGGCCACCGCGGGGATGCCGTGGCTTTGCGCCAACGCCAGCGCCGCATGGCCCAGCAGGTCCGGCACGCCGATGTGAACAATGTCGGGCTGAAAATCCAGCAGCTGCCGCTTCACGTAGCCGGCCATGCCCAGCGCCAGGCGGTACTCCGGCCGGCCGGGCAGGGGAAGCGACGGCACCGGCACGATGGTTCCCTGATGCGTGAAAGCGGGCCGGCCGGCGATGGGCGCGAACACCAGCACCTGGGCACCCTGGCGCTCCAGATAGCCGACCAGGCGATTGAGGGTCAGCGCCACGCCGTCGGGAATATAGTTGTAGGAACTGGTGACCAGCGCGACACGCAGGGCGCGTCCTTGCACGAGGCTCAACATTTGCCCCCTACGTGATTTCGGCTCTGAGCACGCGGGAATAGAGCGAATAACGCGGATCGCAAATGAAGGTGAGCCAAAGCCGGGTCCAGCATTGCGACGGAATCAGCGTGTCGTAAAATTCGGGCGCGATGCGGCGAATGGCGGGCAGTCTGTTCCAGGGGACGGAGGGAAAATCATGATGCTCGTTGTGATAGCCGACATTCAGCGCCAGCCGGTTGAGGGAGCCGTAATAGCTGCCGGTTTCCTGCAACGGATCCAGGGTGAAATGCTCCTGTATCCAGCGGCTGCCCAGCGGATGCAGCCCGATGGAAAACAGCATCGAAGCGCCCAGATAGAGCAGGGCGTTGGCGCCGAAGAACCACAGCACCGCGACGTCGAAGGCGGCGCTGGCGGCCAGGCTGGCGAGGCTCCAGCCATTGATCACCGAAATGTCCTTGAGGCGCATGGGCCGTGTCAGTTGGAACAGCGGGAACAGCAACAGCCATAAGGCCTTGGCGTACCAGCGATTGCCGATCAAGCGGGCCTCCCAATTGCCGGCAAGATCCGCATCGGTGCGATAGTCGCCCTGGCGGGCATGATGGGCCAGATGACAGATGCTGAAGCCGATGGCGCCGGGGATCAGATTGGGCAGATCGCCGATGATGGCGACAAGATAATTGGTGGCGCGGCTGCGGAAGATCAGCCGGTGGGTCGCGTCATGGACGATGACATACAGGCAATGGTTGGCGAAGGCGCCGACACAATAGGCGGTCAGCAGCGCCGCCCACCAATAATCCAGGCCAAGCCGGCCCATGCCGAAGGCGATCCCGACCTGCAGGCTGACCACGCCCAGCATGATGGTCGCGGTCCAGGGATTGCGGCCGATAAGCCCGCGGATTTCCGGATGCGCTTTCAGGATCGCCAGGGTGCGGGCCGGGTGCGGCTGATCGTCGGCGGAGACGAAGAAGGTGCTAGCCACCTTAGCCGACTTCGCGGCGCAGCTTTTCCAGCTCCTGTGCCACGACCGGGACAGTCGCCAGGATCTGTTCTTCGGTATGGTTGGCGGTGAGGAAGAAGCGCAGGCGCGCGGTGGTGGCCGATACGGCGGGACGCACGATCGGCTGTACCTCGATGCCGCGCTCCAGCAGGTTATGCGACAGCAGCATGGCGAGCTTGTCGTCGCCCACGATCAGCGAGGCGACGGGAGACTCTTCGTCGCCACAGACATTCAACCCGTTCTCGCGCGCCACTTGGCGGAAGAATTTGGCGCGCTCACGCAGCCGCTTGGGGCGGTGGGGCTCGCGCTCCAGAATGTCCAGCGCCGCCATGGCGGCGGCGGTGTCCGCGGGCGACAGGCCGACGCTGAAGATCAGGCCGGGGCAGAGATAGCGCATATATTCGATCAAGCCGCGGTCGCCGGCGATATAGCCGCCGCTGGAGGCCAGGGTCTTGCTCAAGGTGCCCATGTAAACGTCGATGCTGTCGGCCGGCAGGCCGGCGGCTTCGCACACACCGCGCCCGGTCTTGCCCACGATGCCGAAGGAGTGCGCCTCGTCCACCATCAGCAGCATGTCATGGCGCCGCTTGGTTTCCACGGCGCGCTTCAGATCCAGGATCTGGCCGTCCATACTATAGACGCCTTCGGCCACAATGAGTCCGCGGCGGAAACCGGCGCGCTCTTTTTCCAGCAGCGCGTCCAGCCCGTCCCAATCGCCATTGGGATAGGTGAAGGTCTTGGCGCCCGACAGGCGTGCGCCGGTGATGATGCTGTTATGGGCGCCGGAGTCGTAGATTACCGCATCGGGACGGGCCAAAAGGTGCGAGATAACGCTTACGTTCGTGAGATAGCCGCTGATGAAAATCAGCGCGTCTTCCGTTCCCAAAAAGTCGGCGAGTTTGCTCTCAAGCTCGCCGTGCAATTCGATCTGGCCCGCGACGATGCGGCTGGCCGAGGCGCTGGTGCCGTATTTGTCGATGGCGTTCTTGGCGGCGGCGGTGACGGCGGGATGGCCGTTGAGGCCCAGATAGTTGTAGCCGGAAAAACTGACCAGGCTCTTTTCGTTGCGGCGGATGACGCTGTGGCTGACGCCGTCGCGCGGCTGGAAGAAGGGATTGTCCAGGCCTGCGCTTTCCATGTCATCGACCCGGCGGCGCAAGGCGCGATAGCCGGCAAAATCGTCAACGACGCTTTTGCGCTCGGGCTGGTCGGTTTCGGCCAAAATGGCCTTTTGTTCGGCGGCCGCGGAATGGGTCGTCATTGCCCCTCGGTGGATATCTAGAACTTGTAACGTAAGCTAGCCCCGCGGCCCGAACGGCCACTGTTGCGAAGCATAGCCGGAAAAGCTTATGCCACAACCTTCGCCATCACGGTAAGTCCCTATATCTGGCCCCAAAAACCGCACAATTCCCCGGCCCTGTCAGAGGGAAATTCCGGGGCCTGGAACCCGAAAGGCCCATATTTCCCCATTTCGCGGGACTTGCACGCGTAACAATCAGTAGTATTTCTTCAAGCTCCCTGGACTGCGGGGCCGCGCCTGTACAGGCAAAAACCTGCGTCATAGTATCCGCGAACACGGCCAAATGCGCCGCCGCTGGCTGATTCGGGACATCGGCAATCAGCGCAACACCTCAGAGATTCGAAGAGCAAGCATGCTTTCTGCGCAGCATCTGGTGAAATCTTTCGCCGGGCGCCGGGTGATCGAAGACGTCACATTGCAGCTGGAACGCGGCGAAGTGGTGGGCTTGCTGGGTCCCAATGGCGCGGGCAAGACCACCACATTTCAGATGCTCACCGGCATGCTGGTGCCCGATGCGGGCACGATCGCGCTCGACGGCCACACTGTCACCGCCATGCCCTTCTACGACCGGGCGCGTTTCGGCATCGCCTATCTGCCCCAGGCGCCCTTTGTGCCGCGCGGCCTGACGGTGGAGCAAAATCTCACCTTGGTTCTGGAAGCGCGTCTTGGCGCCGCCGCCGCGCG
>DATEIA010000100.1:0-2932 GCA_035279305.1 Rhizomicrobium sp. | reverse complement strand
CTCTTCTTGGGTGCAGGCGCGCTTTCTGGCGTAGGCTTGTCCTGGGCCGAATTCGGCGACGCTTCTGAAGCATCGGATCGAAAGCCCCCGGGCATGAGCCGCCGCGGAAGCAGGCGGTCGTCGAGATAAGGATGTCGGCCGTCGAGAGGCGTACGGGCACTGTCATAGATGTAGGGCTTGTTGGCTTTGTCGCTGGTAGCCGCAGGCTTTGCGGTATCGGCCAACGCTCCGCCGGTTATCGCCAATAACAGGATTGCAGCAATCGCTTTCATGGGCACCTCCAACACGAAGGCACCCTAGCACCGCCACTTCGGTATAGGAAACGCCCGGACATCAAACCAACAACGCACATGGGCGGCCCTGGGCCTGCCATGGTGATTGGATTTAATGTCTAAAGTGCCTCATCCCCGTGAAAACCATCGCCAGGCCTTTTTCGTCGGCGGCGTCGATTACTTTCTGATCATTGACCGAGCCGCCCGGCTGGATCACCGCCGTGGCGCCGGCTTCCGCCACCGCCATCAAGCCGTCGGGAAAGGGAAAGAAGGCTTCCGACGCCGCCGCCGAGCCCATGGTACGGGGCATGTCCCAGCCCGCCAGCCGGGCCGCGTCCTGGGCCTTGATGGACGCGATGCGCGCCGAATCCACCCGGCTCATCTGACCCGCGCCGATCCCGGCGGTGGAACCGTCCTTCACATAAATGATGGCATTGGACTTCACATGCTTGCCGATGGTGAAGGCCAGCAGCATGTCGGTGATTTCCTGTTCCGTGGGCTGACGCTTGGTCACCACCTTCAAGTTCGCGCGGGTGACGCGGCCATTGTCGCGGGTCTGCACCAGAAAGCCGCCGGCCACCGAGCGATAGGTCAGGGTCGGCGTCAAGGGATCGGGCAAGCCGCCCGCCGTCAGCAGGCGCAGATTCTTTTTCGCCGCCAGGATCTTTTGCGCGTCGGCATCGGCGCCGGGCGCGATGATCACTTCGGTGAAGATGTTGGAGATTTCCTCGGCGGTGGCGCCGTCCAATGTCCGGTTGAAGGCCAGCACGCCGCCAAAGGCGCTGACCGGATCGCAGGCCAGCGCCGCGAGATAGGCGTCTTTCAAGCTCTTGCCCAGCGCCACGCCGCAAGGGTTGGCATGCTTGATGATGGCGCAGGCGGGTCCGGTTTTGGGATCGAACTCCGCCACCAGCTCATAGGCCGCGTCGGTATCGTTGATGTTGTTGTAGCTCAATTCCTTGCCCTGGAGCTGCTGGGCGGTGGCGACGCCGGGGCGCGACGACCCGTCGGCATAAAAGGCGGCTTCCTGATGCGGGTTTTCGCCATAACGCAGGCCCTGGCGCAGTAAGCCGCCAAAGGCGCGGCGGCGCGGCGGTTCCTGGTCGCCGTCCTTGGCCAACTCGCCCGCGAACCAGTTGGATACCGCCGAATCATAGGCCGCGGTGCGGGCAAAGGCGCGCTGCGCCAGGCGGCGGCGCAGGCCCAAGGTGGTGGCGCCCTTGTTGGCGGCCATCTCATCCAGCACGGCCTTATAGTCCTCGACATCCACCACCACCGTCACCCAGTCATGGTTCTTGGCCGCCGAGCGCGTCATGGCGGGGCCGCCAATGTCGATATTTTCTATTGTCGTTTCGAAATCGGCGCCCCGCGCCACCGTGGCCTCGAAGGGATAGAGGTTGCACACCAGCAGGTCGATGCCGGCGATGCCATGCTCCTGCATTGACGCGACATGGTCGGGCTTGTCGCGCAAGGACAAGAGTCCGCCATGCACATTGGGGTGCAAGGTCTTGACTCGGCCGTCCATCATTTCGGGGAAGTGGGTGATCTCGGAGACGTCGCTGACCTTAAGGCCCGCGTCGCGCAGCGCCTTGGCGGTGCCGCCGGTGGAGATCAGCATCACGCCCTGGTCCGCCAAGCCCTTGGCGAATTCGAGCAAGCCGGTCTTGTCGGAAACCGACAGCAGGGCGCGGGCAATCTTGCGGCTGGTCATGACGGACTCGGGCTGGGATGCCCGCCGCTCTTAGCGCCTGTAAAACAAATATAAAAGACTGAGCGATCCACTTGCGCACAGCGACCAGATGACGGGGATGGGAAGTTGCTGCTTGCCCCAGGTCAGGATGAAATCGCCGGGCATGCGCGCCGGCTCAAAAGCCATGACGATGGGAACCAGGAACACCGCGCCCCCGACCAGGACCAGGACCAGCAGGATGAACTTTTCTATGTGTCGCATGGCAGCGGCATCGGGCTAAGTCCCAGTTTTTCAAACAGTTGCTGGTCCGAATCGACCAACGGGTTGGGCGTGGTGAGCAACTTGGGCCCTTGGAAAATGGAATTGGCGCCGGCCAGGAAACACAAGGCCTGGGTTTCCTCGCTCATCTCCTGGCGGCCCGCCGACAGGCGCACCATGGATTTTGGCATGGTGACGCGGGCAACCGCGACCGTGCGCACAAAGTCGATTGGGTCCAGCGGCGTGGCGAGCCCCTGCGGTGTGCCTTCGATCTGCACCAGGGCGTTGATCGGCACGCTTTGCGGATGAACGGGCAGGGTGGCCAGGGCATGGATCAGTCCGACGCGATCATCGGCGCTTTCGCCCATGCCGACAATGCCGCCGCAACAGACATGGATGCCCGCATCGCGCACGGCCTCCAACGTGTCCAGCCGGTCCTGATAACTGCGCGTGGTGACGATCTCGCTGTAATATTCCGGCGAGGTGTCGAGATTGTGGTTGTAGTAATCCAGTCCCGCCTGTTTCAGGCGCGCGGCCTGGCCGGATGTCAGCATCCCCAAGGTGACGCAGGTTTCCAGGCCCAGCGCCTTGACGCCTTCCACCATGGCGCAGACCTGATCCAGATCCTTGTCCTTGGGCGCGCGCCAGGCCGCCCCCATGCAGAAGCGCGAGGCGCCTGCCGCTTTTGCGGCGCGGGCTTGCGCCAGCACCG
>DATEIA010000099.1:0-3787 GCA_035279305.1 Rhizomicrobium sp. | reverse complement strand
GGTGATGACATCGACATTGCCGGTGGCGGTGACGAAGATGTCGGCCTTGGGCGCCGCCGTCTCCATGGTCACGACCTCATAGCCTTCCATGGCGGCCTGCAGGGCGCAGATCGGATCGATTTCCGAGATCATGACGCGGCAGCCGGCGTTGCGCAGCGAGGCGGCCGAGCCCTTGCCGACATCGCCGAAGCCGCAAACCATGGCGACCTTGCCGGCCATCATCACGTCGGTGCCGCGGCGGATGCCGTCCACCAGCGATTCCTTGCAGCCATACAGGTTGTCGAACTTGGACTTGGTGACGCTGTCATTGACGTTGATGGCGGGGAACAGCAGCTTGCCGTCCTTTTCCATCAAATAGAGGCGATGCACGCCGGTGGTGGTCTCCTCCGACACGCCCTTGATGCTGGCGGCGATTTCGGCGAACCAGCCTTTCGGCTTTTCCTTCAACAGCCGCTTGATGAGGGCGTAGAAAACTTCTTCTTCCTCATTCTCCGGCTTTTCGAGGAAGGCGGTGTCGCCCTTTTCGGCGCGCAAGCCGTGATGCACCAACATGGTGGCGTCGCCGCCATCGTCCAGGATCATGTTGGGATAGCCGCCGCCATGCCATTCGAACAGCTTGGCGGTGTAGTCCCAATAATCTTTCAGGCTTTCGCCTTTGACGGCGAACACCGGAATGCCGGCGGCGGCAATGGCGGCGGCGGCATGGTCCTGGGTCGAATAGATGTTGCACGACACCCAGCGGATATCGGCGCCCAAGGCCTTCAGGGTTTCGATCAACACCGCCGTTTGGATGGTCATGTGCAACGAACCGGCGATGCGCGCGCCCTTGAGCGGCTGCGCCTTGCCATATTCAGCGCGGGTCGCCATCAGGCCGGGCATCTCGATCTCGGCGATATTGAGCTCCTTGCGGCCCCATTCGGCGAGAGAGATGTCTTTGACGATATAGTCGTTAAAGGCGGCCATGCGCGCGATTCCTCAAATTGCGGGCCGGGCTATAGCAGCCGAAGACGGGACGGGGCAAGAAGGATATAAAGAAATCTGCATATGTTGAGGCCGCGCATGGCCGCAGCAGGAAATCGTTGAGTTATAGCAATGGCCTAGCGCTCCGCGTGCCATCACGGGTCCGGCCGCGCACGGCCGACGACGCTGTCGCGCGGCTGTGCTTGGCGCCTTGATGCCGGCAGCTGCGCCGCGCCATCAAGGCCCATCCACCTTGTAACCTGCCTTGCGCAGCAAAGCGGGCAGGCCCATCGGCCCCGTCAAATGGCCCGCGCCCACGGTGACGAAGAAGATGTGCTTTTCCTTCAGCATGGCTTCGATCTGAGGTGCCCAGCGTCTGTTGCGGTCGTCCAGCAATTGCTTACGGGCTTCCGGAAATTCATCCAGATCGCCATTAATCAATTCGTCGAGCTTGGCCTGATCGCCGGCGCTCCAGGCTTTCAGCATCGGCTCGATTCCGCCCGCCACGTCGCTCAAATCCTTGAGGCCGGATTCGAATTCCTGCAGCTCCAAGGCGCGATCATCCGGCGCCAGCACGGCGAACTGCTCGGCGATGGTTTCCAGATAACGCATGGGCTTGTGATGCTTGGCCGCGTCCTCCATCAGGACGGTGTCCACGCCATTGCCGGCGGCGAATTTGAGCTTGGCGATCTGGGCGAACATCATCTGCAGCGCGGCAAGCCAGGGCCGTTCATGCTCCACCATGGCCGGCGGCAGGCCCGATGCGGCGACGGCTGCGTCATAATCGGGGAGCGCTCCGGCATGCAGCTGCGCGCGCAAATTCTCGCCGGGCGGCAGAAAGCCCTTGGCCTGGATCAGATCCTGGAGCTGTGCCAGCGCCGCTTCGTCCTGGGGCACTTCGAAGACATAGACATCGCTACGGCCGAGCGCGCGGTCAACGCGCGGCGATCGCCAGTGCATATCGGGCGGCAGCACATGCACCGATCCCAGCAGATAGACTTCGCCCCAATCTCCTTTGATAGAGCCGCTCTGGATGTGCCAGAGCGAGGGATTGGCCATGACACCGGGCGGCAGCGCGGGCTGCGCCTGCCGGGCGATGGCGGCGGATGGCGCCCATAAAAAGAGACTCAGCAGAAATGCAAGCAAGCGGGTCATGGCGTCGTTGCTATCCCAGGGTGTGTTCTAAGAACATAACGCCTCGCGGTTACCAGCGTACTACCATTGTCCTGCCGCGGGCGGCCTAAGACGCTGGCGCGAGGCCGTGACCGATACTAGCGCTTGTTGCCACTGCCGCGGGCGGGCGAAGACGCTGGCGCGCGCCCGCCCTTGGCAGAGTGATCGCGCCCTTCGGGGCGCAATCACTCTTCTCCAAACTTGGCCTCAAACAACGCAAGGATCGCCTTCATGGCTTCTTCCTGATCGGGACCGTCCGTGGTGATCATCACGGACGAGCCGATCGAGGCCGCCAGCATCATCAAGCCCATGATGGAGCGGCCGTTGACCGCATTGCCGTCCTTCAGGATATGAATCTCGGACTGGAAACGCGCCGCGGCTTCCACGATCTTGGCGCTGGCGCGGGCGTGCAGTCCGCGCTTGTTCCGGATGGTGGCGCTGGCGCGCAGAACCGTCATCCCAGATCCGCACTGCCGGCGCGCATGTATTTGCGCCCCGCCTCGATCGCTTCCTTCACAGCCTGATCCAGCGGCACCTTGGCGCGGATGTCGATCAGCTTGATCAGGCTGGGAAGATTGACTCCCGCCAGCACTTCGATCTTGCCCCGTTCCAGGAGCGTGAGCGCCAGGTTGCAAGGGGTGCCGCCAAACATGTCGGTGGCGATGATCACGCCGCGGCCCACATCCACCGACTTGGCGGCGGCCGCGATCTCGCGCTGGCGGCGCTCGATATCGTCTTCGGGACCGATGCAGACGGCGCGCAGATGGGTTTGCGGTCCCACCATATGCTCCATAGCGGAGATGAATTCCTGCGCCAGGCGGCCGTGGGTAACGAGAACGATGCCGATCATGTCGATGTCTGTTGCCGTTTGTTGTGAGGAAACATAGCAATCCTTCGCGGCGATAAAAGCCCCTCAGTGCCCTTTCGCGCTGTCGCGGAATCGATTCTGCGTGAAGGCCGCAACCGCGAGCGTGATTTTCGCGACGGCTGCCTTGTCCGATCCGTCCAGCGCCAGCATCGGTGGCCATTTGTCGCGCGAAAGCAAGAGCGATTTGGGCGGTTCGTAAACGCCATGGCGCGGCAGGCGTTTAGGCATTGCGTCCATCAGCTTTACAACAAGCGCGACGTTTGTGTCGCGCACATGCGCGATTTCCACGATTCCCACGCCTCGCACCTCGATCAGGCCCGCGATGTTCCCAGGCGCACGCGCGGCGAGCCCATCTTTGCGCACGAAAAGTTCAACGCGGTCGTCGGCCACGAGTTTCGCTCCGGCAGCAATCAGTTGGAGCGCCAACAGGGACTTTCCCGAGCCGCTTTGGCCGAGGATCAGCACGCCTGCCTTTGGGGGCGCGCCGAATGCGGCGCCCGCTTTTTCAAGGCGAACGCAACTTGCATGGATGTTGTTCATGCGCGGGCCAGGGGAAGTTCGACCACGAAACGCGCGCCCAACATCCGGCCGTCCGCGGCGTGGCGATTTTCGGCCCAGATGCGGCCGCCGAAACCGGATGCGATCTGGCGCGCGATGGAAAGGCCGAGGCCCGAATTGTTGCCGAAGCCATGGCCGGGCGGACGTTCGGTATAGAAGCGCTGGAAAATGGTTTCGAGATTGTCGGGCGGAATGCCCGGACCTTCGTCGTCCACGGTGAAGCGAGCG
>DATEIA010000098.1:0-13562 GCA_035279305.1 Rhizomicrobium sp. | reverse complement strand
GCCGTCATCCTTGCGATACTCCACGATGTGGGTATTGACCGGCGTCTCCTCGACCATGGCGACATAGTCGAACAGGCCCATGTCGCTCATGCCGCCGCCGGGATGGCGCGAATCCAGATAGGTGCGCAGCAGCGCGAACTGTTCGCGGGTGGCTTCCGCCACCACTTCGGCGCGCAGCATGTCGCCGCTGCGGCGCAGAATGCGCTTCTGGCTGCGGCTGGCCTGGAAATCGCCGCAACGGATGCGCACCGAGACACAGGCGTTGCAGCCCTCGCAGGCTGGGCGATAGGCGATGGATTGGCTGCGGCGGAAACCCGAATGGGTGAGGGCTTCCGACAAGGGCTGGGCCAGGTTGCCGCCCAGCCGGGCGAAGACCTTGCGCTCGGTCTTGCCGGGCAAATAGGGGCAGGGTCCACCTGGTGTCAGGAAGAATTGCGGTACCCTTGTGTTGCGCTGGTCGGTCACAAAAGCCCAGTCCCTCAAGCTGCCAATGAGTCGAGTATGCCGCGCGCCGCCATGGAGAAAAGCGGATTATTCGCCAGCGGACAGGTTTTTTTGCTTTTGGTTACAAGCCCCTCCCTGCGCGGGCTGGCTCCCCAGCCAGCCAGCCAGGGGTTAATTCAGTCCGGTATGGGCGGGAACCGGCGGGGCTTCGCGCATCAAAAGGATCGAAAGCCGGCGGTTGGCGCTGGCGGTGGGATCCTCGGGTAGCAACGGCTCGGAACCCGCCTTGCCCGCCACTTCGTAAATGCGGTCGGTACCCAGCCCGCCCGCCTGCAGCATGGCCCGGGCCTGGTTGGCGCGGTTGGACGACAGATCCCAGCTGGCGCCGCCGGAGGCGTCATTGCCGCTGGTATGGCCGCTGATGGAAACCCGGTTGGGCAAGCCCGCCACGATGCCGCCCACCGCCGCCAGAAGCTTGCGGGCATAGGGCATCGGCTCGTTGGAGCCTTGCTGGAACATGGGCCGGCCGTCCTGGTCCACCAGCTGAATGCGCAAGCCCTGCGGCGTATTCTCGGTGATCACCTGATGCGACAGGTTGGCAATGTCGGGATTGTCCTGGATCGCCTGATGGATCGCTTCGGCGGCACGGGTGAACTCGCCGTCCTGCGCCGATTTGGAATCGGAATTGCTGTTGGAGCTGGCATTGGCGCCGCCCTGGGTAGCGCCCGCGGCCAGCGATTTTTGGGCGTTGGAGGGTGAGGGCGGAGACTGTCTCTGCATCACCGATTGCGCGCCGCCGGCATGGGCGCCGTCTTCTCCCAGCACCTTGCCGCCCAACACGCCGCCTGATCCGGAGACCGTCTGGGAGATGGATTGCGGCGCGAAATAATCGGCAATGCCGCGCTTCTGTTCCGGCGTGGTGGTGTTGATCAGCCACATCAACAGAAAGAAGGCCATCATCGCGGTGACGAAGTCGGCATAGGCGACTTTCCAGGCGCCGCCGTGATGGCCGCCATGTCCGCCCTTTTTGATGCGCTTGATAACGACCGCGTTGTCGCCGGCCATGTCGCCACCTTGATAAATCACCCGGGCCGGGCCTTGCGGTCTTTTCGCCGCCTCGCCTAACCTCTGCGCCGATAATGCATAACCCGCCTTAACCGAAGATGAAGCGGGGCGGTTTGGAAAGGCCTATGGACTTCGATATCAAGACTTTGCGCGAAGCGCTGGGCTGTTTTCCAACCGGCATTGCGGTGATGACGGCCGCCCCGGCGGCGAACGCCGCCCATGCAACAGGGCAGGAGATGTCCCATATTGGGATTACCGTGAACAGCTTCACCTCGGTGTCCCTGGAGCCGCCTTTGGTGCTGTGGTGCATCGACCGCCGCTCGCGCCGCTATCCGCATTTCGCCCAGGCGCCCGGCTTCACGGTCTCCATTCTGGCCAGCGGCCATCGCGAGGTCTCGGCGCGCCTGGCGCGCGCGGGCGAGCACAATCTGGACGGCATCGCGCTGATCCCCACCGGGCTGGGGCCTCCGGCGCTGGCGGATTCGCTGGCCATCTTCGAATGCGCGCGCGAAAGCGTGCAGGATGCCGGCGACCACGCCATCCTGATCGGCCGGGTGCTGCGCTTTGCGCGTCACGATGCGGCCGGCGCCCCGCTGGTTTATTTCCAGGGCAAGTATGGCGCCCTGGCCCAGGGGGAGACGTCGTAGCGCGCGAATCGCCGGATTCATGCAACGAAACGCCGCGCCGCGCATTTCGGTAACGGTGGTTTGTACGTTAAAAAATTTCCATGATCTCGAATTGGCGATTTGTATAGCTGGCATCTTGGCAATTGGTGCGATCCTGCCGTCTCGATATTGGCCTAGTCCGGGAGATTATCCATGCGGTATTTTTCTTCGCTGATCCTTTCTGGTCTTGTTTTGCTTGCTGCATCGTCCGCCGCCACCGCCGCGCCCGACTGGAATGCGGTGGCCAAAGCCCTGGGCAAGAGCGGCACCGAAATGCCCGGCGGCGTCTATCGCGTGGGATTGCCGCGTAGCGATCTGCATGTGCAGCTCGGTGACATTGAACTGAAGCCGACTTTCGCGCTGGGCTCCTGGGTGGCGTTCGCCCCCATGGGCGATCAGGCGATGGTGATGGGCGATCTGGTGCTGACCGAGGATGAGGTCGAACCCGTCATGAAGTCGCTGCTGAACAGCGGGCTGGAAATCACCGCCCTGCACAATCATTTGTTCCACGCGCAGCCCACCACTCTCTATATGCATATTGGCGGCATGGGCAATCCGGTGAATTTCGCAAACGCCATTCATGCCGCGTTGATCCTGAGCAAGACACCGTTCACCGCCGCGGCGCCGCCGGCCACGCCACCCGCCATCGATCTGGATACCGCCGCCATCGATGCGGCGCTGGGCGCCAAGGGCGCCATTGCCGGGGGCGTCTATCAAGTGGGCGTGCCGCGCGCCGAACCGTCCAAGGCGATGGGCATGGCCGTCACTGGCCCCCTGGGCGGCGCCCAAGCGATCAACTTTCAACCCTTGGGCGGCGGCAAGGCGGCGATCACCGGCGACTTCATTCTGATCGCCAAGGAGGTCAATCCGGTGCTGCGCGCGTTGCGCGGCAACGGGATCGACGTCACCGCCATCCACAATCACATGCTGGACGACCAACCGCGCATGTTCTTCGTGCATTTCTGGGCGCATGACGATCTGCCGAAATTGCTGACAGGCCTCAAGGCCGCCTTGGCCGAAGTCGCGGTGAAGAAGTGATGCGTCTCGCCGCGCTCCTTGTCGCGGCGATGATGGCCATACCGGCAATGGCGCAAGCTCCCGCGCTGGCGACGGATGAGGTTATCGCCTTGCCGGATACGGGCGGACGGATTGATCATCTGGCGATCGATGTGAAACGCAAGCATCTGTTTGTGGCGGAGCTGGGTAACGGCACGGTGGATGTGATCGATCTTGCGGCGCGCAAGGTCATCCATCGTATCAAGGATTTGAAAGAACCGCAGGGTATCGCCTATGAACCCAGGTCCGACTTGGTGGCGGTGGCCAGCGGCGGCGACGGCACGCTGCGGCTGTATGGGGCGGCGGACTTCAAACCGCGCGGCGTGATCAAGCTGGGCGACGATGCCGATAATGTGCGGGTGGACGGGCGCAACGGCCATCTGGTGGTCGGTTATGGTGACGGGGCATTGGCGGTGATCGATCCGGTCAAGGCGGTAAAGCTCAGTGAGGTTAAACTGCCGGGACATCCGGAGAGCTTCCGCCTGTCGGGCGGCAAGGTGTTCGTCAATATTCCCGATGCGCGGCAAATCGCGGTAGCCGACCTGGACGGGGGCAGGATTGCCGCCACCTGGAAACAAGAGGCTCTGCATTCCAATTTTCCCCTGATGCTGGATGATGCGGGACATGTGGCGGTGGTATTCCGCAGCCCGGCGCGGCTGGTTCTGTTCGATGCGGCCACCGGAAAACCTGGCGCGGCGGCGGACACTTGCGGGGATTCCGACGACTTGTTTTTCGATGCGGCGCGCAAGCGGTTTTATGTCAGCTGCGGCGCCGGCAGCGTCGATGTCTTTGCCGCGGGCGATCTGAAAGTGCTGGGACGGGTCCAGACCCAGTCCGGTGCACGCACCAGCCTGTTCGTCCCGGAATTGGACCGGCTGTTTGTGGCCGAGCGCGCGGGGCTGCTGGGGCATCAAGCCGCAATAAGGGTGCTGAAGCCGCTATAGCCCTTCTGTCCGGTCTGCCGGATAAGGGAATGCGTGCACAATTTGGGGTGGAATTTTACGTTGCGCGGTGCCGGGACGGCATGATTCCCGATGGTCCCGGGATGATAAAAACGCCGCGAGAACGTCACACGCTCTCCATAGTCCAAATTCGGGCGCGGCTTTCGGATCACCCTTCGGGGAATTCACAGCTGTGATATCCGATTTTGCCGCATCCGCGAGGACTGTCACATACCTGTCATGGAACCGTCATCGTCCTGTAGCGGCCCCCTGCGACAGCAGGCGCGCGCGAAATTGCGCGGATCAAAGAGGGACTGAGGGTAATGAGAATTGGAAAAATTGCGCTGATGGGCGGCGTCGCCGCTATTGCGATGATCACCGCGGCGGGGGCCAAAACAGCCAATTCGACGGCCAAAACCGCCGATATCCGGGATGCGGACAAGCCGCTGGTCCTGGCGCAGAATTCCCCGTCTTCTTCCGCCTCCAGCATGAGCAACGCCGAACTGGCGGCGCGGCTGCAGGCCCTGGAAGATGCCGCGGCCGCCCGCGACGAGCGCGCCATGTCGGATCGGACCCGCCTCTCCACCTTGGAACAGAGCTACAATTCGGCGGTGTGGACCTTCGACAATGGCCGCCCCAGCCTCGCCACCGGCGATGGCCGCTTCACCTTCAACGTCCGCATGCGCTTTCAGACCGACTATGCCAGCTTCATGCAGGACGATACCCACCAGGCCGGCTTCGTCGGTCCCAACGATCTGGGTTCGGGCGCCGTGATGCGCCGCGCCTATGTCGGCTTCGACGGCAAGGTCTACAAGGATTTCGCCTATGACGTGCGCTTCAATTTCGGCGGCAGCAATGGCGGCGGCGCGGTCGGCGGCAATGAAGGCGATCCGCTACTGAACCGCTTTTATCTCAGCTATATCGGCATCCCCGATTGGCATTTCAGCGTCGGCGTGCTGGAGCCGGTGTTCGCGGGCGAACTGACCCAGTCCTCCTCGGCGCTGATGTTCATCGAGCGGCCTGAGATCGACAATATTGCCCAGCAATATGGCGCCGGAGACACAAGGCGCGGCATCGAAATCGGCTGGTCCAAGCCAGACTTTTTCTGGGCCGGCGACAATCCGCAGATTACCACCAGCTTCACCGGTGGCACCACCGGCTCCACCACCGGCCATGGCAGCGGCACCGGCACCGCGGCGGGCGGCGACGAACAGTCCCAATGGATCATCCGCCTGGCCGACCGTCTCTGGTCGAACGGCCTTTCCAATTTCCAGGTCGGTTTCAACTATGGCATGCTGATCTATACTGGCGGCACCGGCGCAGGCGGCGGCGTGGTCAATCTGCAGGACCGCCCCCAGATGCGTGTCGACGGCACCCGCCTGATCTCGACCGGAAACGTCAATGCCAAGACCGGCCAGATGTTCTCCTTCGACTTCCAGAGCAATTTCGACAATTTCTATCTGGGCGGCGAATGGTCAGAATTCCAGCTCGACCGCCAGTGCGGTTCGGGCACCTTTACCTCCGGGCCGTGCTTCGGCGGCAACAGTCTCACTGTCGCCGATACACCGACCTTCCACGGCTGGTACCTGGAAGGGACCTGGATCCTCACCGGCGAAACCAAGCCTTACACCGCCCAAGCAATCAACAACGAAGTCGGCGGCTTCGGCAATCCGGTTCCGTCCCGTCCTTTCTCCCTGAGTGGCGACAGCTGGGGTGCCTGGGAACTGGCCGCGCGCTATTCCGACACAAATCTCAACTACAACCCCACGCAGCTCGCATCCACCTCGCGGCTGGCCGGCATCACCGGCGGCGACGAGCGGATCATCACGCTGGGCATCAACTGGTACCTGAACCGCAACGTGAAGCTTCAGGTCAACGATATGATCGTGAAGGTCAAGAGAAGCAGCAACACCTCTGCGGCGAACTTCAACAATATGAGTCAGGATCTGAACATCCTGGGTGTCCGCCTGGCATTCGCCAACTAATCATTTTCGAAAAACGGAGCAAACAGATGAAAACCAAAATTAAAGCCCTGGTGGGCGCGGTAGCGGGCCTGGCGATCATGGCGACGGCGGCGATGGCCGATATCACCGGCGCGGGCGCAAGCTTTCCGTTCCCGATCTACGCCAAATGGGCGGCGGTTTATAAGGGCAGCTCGGGCGTCGGCCTGAACTACCAGTCGATCGGTTCGGGCGGCGGCATCGCCCAGATCAAGGCCAAGACAGTGGCCTTCGGCGCCACCGACAAGCCGCTCACGCCCAAGGAACTGGCGGCCGCCGGCCTGACCCAGTTCCCCACGGTGATCGGCGGCGTGGTGCCGGTGGTCAATGTTCCCGGCATCAAGCCCGGCCAGTTGACCCTGGACGGCGCGATCCTGGCCGAGATCTATCAGGGCAAGATCGCGAACTGGTCCGATCCCGCGATCAAAAAGCTCAATCCCGGCGTCAGTCTGCCCAACAAAGGCATCAGCGTGGTGCATCGTTCGGACGGTTCTGGCACCACCTTCATTTTCGCGACCTTCCTGTCGCGCATCAGCCCGTCCTGGAAGGCCGATGTCGGCGCCGACACCGCCATCGACTGGCCCACGGGCATCGGCGCCAAAGGCAATGAAGGCGTTGCCGGCAATGTGGCGCAAATCTCCGGCGCTATCGGCTATGTCGAATATGCCTATGCCAAGCAGAACCATCTCGCGCATGTGAAGATGGTCAACAAGGCGGGCCAGACGGTCGAGCCGACCGTGGAAGCCTTCCGCTCCGCCGCGTCCAATGCCAATTGGAGCGAGGCCGCCAACAACAACTTCTATGTGATCCTGGTCGATCAGCCCGGCGCGCAGTCTTGGCCGATCACCGCCACCACCTACATCCTGGTCTACAAGAATCCGCCGGACCAGAAGGCGACCCAGGACACGCTGAAATTCTTCCAGTGGAGCCTGGAAAAGGGCGACCAGCTGGCGCTGGGCCTGGACTATGTGCCGCTGCCGGAGAATGCGGTGAAGGCCGTTGAGGCAAGCTGGAAGAGTATCCAAGGTTCGGGAATGTAAATCGCTCCACAGTCCCGATTACGGAAAGGGCGGCCGGCTCCCCGGCCGCCCTTTTTCTTTGATCTCTCCCGTCGCCTGTGCGCACGAGGGGGAGGTGGGTCTGGTCCTTCCCAACGGTTTCCTAGGTGACATTTTCTCAGGGCGTGGGGATGGGGCTGGTCTTTGTCCCTATCAACATGATGGGCTTTGCGACACTTTCGCCATAGCTGCGCACTGACGGCGCCGGATTGACGAATCTGCTGCGCAATATTGGCGGCGCCATCAGCGTTTCAACCCTGGCCAGCTTTTGGGCATGTTGGCGCGTTGGGCGTCAATGGCCCTCGATGACGATGAATCCACAGATACCTTTTGGGTTGGCAAATCGGAATTCTCTCATAGAATACCGCGCGCAAGTGCAGGCCCATGCAAATGATTTCCTTCCTGTTCGGGATTTCCATGCCTGAGCTTGCGGTGTATGGCTGATGAAACGTCCGTCCTTGGCGGCGGGCGCAACCCCTAAGATGGAAGTGGTGCATTGATGAAAGTGGCATTCATCGGTTTGGGCGTGATGGGCTATCCGATGGCGGGTCACCTGCAAAAGGGTGGCCATGAGGTGACGGTCTATAACCGCAACGCCGAAAAAGCGAAGCAGTGGAAGGCCGAGTATGGCGGCAACACCGCGGCCACGCCGGCCGAGGCCGCCAAGGACCAGGAGATCGTGTTCTGCTGCGTCGGCCGCGACAGCGATCTACGCGAAGTGACGCTGGGCCCCAATGGCGCGTTCGGCGCCATGAAAAAAGGCAGTCTGTTCGTCGATCACACCACCGCTTCGGCGGGTATCGCGCGCGAATTGGCGGCGGAAGCGCAAAAGCGCGGCTTCGATTTCGTCGATGCGCCGGTTTCCGGCGGCCAGGCGGGCGCGGTCAACGGCAAGTTGGGCATCATGTGCGGCGGCAGCGAAGCCGGTTACGCCCGCGCCGAGCCGGTGATGGCGGTCTATACCAAGCTGGCCAAGCGGCTGGGGCCGGCCGGATCCGGCCAGCTCACCAAGATGGCCAATCAGATATGCATCGCCGGCATCGTGCAGGGCATGGCGGAAGCCTATAGCCTGCTGCGGGCCGCGGGACTGGACATCGAAGCCGTGGTGGAAGTGATTTCCAAGGGTGCCGCGCAGAGCTGGCAGATGGAGAACCGCATCAAGACCATGAGCGCGGGCGAGTATAATCACGGTTTCGCCGTGGAATGGATGCGCAAGGACTTGAGCATCGCCTTGGATGAAGCCCGCAAGCAGGGTGTTAGCTTGCCGGTGACCGCGTTGGTCGATCAGTTTTACGCGGAGGTTGAGAATTTGGGGGGCAAACGCTGGGACACGTCCAGCCTTTTCGTGCGCCAGGAGACCGCACGCCGGGGCAACAAGTCATAGAGGTTTGCTTATTATGAATGACGAGCGGGTATCGACCGCGTCCAAGGGGGCACCCAAGGGCGTGGAAGGGCGTGGCTATCATCACGGCGATTTGCGCAACGGTCTTCTGCAAGCGGCACGTGAAATCCTGGAAGAGGAGTCACTCTCGGCCCTGACCTTGCGGGCCGTGGCGCGCAAGGCTGGCGTCAGCCATGCCGCGCCTTACCGCCATTTTCCCAATCATGAGGCGCTGCTGGTCGAACTTTCGGCGGAAGGGTTTGACGAACTGCGTGCGGCCATCACTGAGGCCGCCAAGGCCTCCGGCAGTGAACCCGACAAGATCGCCACCATCGGCGCCGCCTATATGCGTTTTGTCGCCCAGCGCCCGGCGTTGGCACGGCTGATGTTCGGTGGGCAGTTGCCCAACCGCGACCAGTTTCCCGCCTTGGAGAAGAAAGCCGATTCCATCGGCGCCGAGATCGGATCGGCGCTGCACGATTCCGCCTTGGGCCTGGCGGTGTGGTCCGCGATTCACGGCCTGGCCATGCTGGTGCTGGAGAATGTGATCGACCTGGGCCAGCGCCGCTCGGGACTGCATGTCCTGCCGGCGCGGGCGGAAATTATCTTGCGTAGCCTGTTCTCGACCGCGCGGGATTGACGGGACTCTTTCTTCTCGCCTTGAAGTGTGTTCCCCGGTGCTATCCAGTCCGGGGACATCAGTGCATCGGCCGGGGCGAGGCTCCAGATATTTGAGGCGCGATCATCGGGTGGGGCGTGCAAGCCGGAGAGCCGGCATAGATGCAGCGTGCACCGCACCACACTTCAACCCATTGGCGCGGTTTAACCAGCATCATGGCGCGGCGCACCGCGGCATGATCGTTCAGGTGGGAGCCCGAATAGATATCCGGGCCGGACTGGCGTCCCGCCATGATACGAATTTCATAGATTTTCATTGCGTTCCCCTGCGGCAATTCTCGCAAGCTCAAAAACGCGCGCCGCTCCGGATCGTTTCGCTCCCGCCGACCAATAATTGTTCGGTTAATTGTTCAGTGCGCTTGGGGTTCGTCCGCTCTTTTCCAGCCTTCCGCCCCGATCAGCCTGACGAAGCGCACGGCGCCAAGATCCTTCTCCTGGAACTCCGTCCTGCCCATCCGCGTCAAACGGACCAGCCGTTGCTCGTCCGGCGTGCCCACCGGAACTACCAGCCGTCCTCCGAACGCCAGCTGCCTTTTCAGGCTTTGTGGAATCTGGGGCACGCAAGCCGAGACGATAATGGCGTCGAAAGGCGCGGCGTCCGGCCAACCCTTGCTGCCGTCGCCGGTCTTAAGTTCCACATTGTCGTATCCCAGGGCGCGCAGCCGCTCGCGCGCCGCCTCGGTCAGGGCGGGACGGCGCTCGATGGCATAGACCCTGTCCGCCAAGCGGCCCATCAGGGCGGTGACGTAGCCGCAGCCAGCGCCGATTTCTAACGCCTTGTCATCGTCCTGGAGTTCCGCCGCTTCCAGCATCGCCGCCACAATATAGGGTTGTGAAATGGTCTGGCCTTCCGCGATGGGAACCGGATTGTCCGCATAGGCCGCCTCCTTCCAATAGGGGGCAACAAAGATTTCGCGCGGCACAGTCCGCATCGCCGCCAGGACACGGCGATCGGATACGCCCCGGCAAGCGATTTGATCCTCCACCATCTGGTTTCGGATCAAAGGAAAATTCGTGGCAAACTCGGAAAAATGAGGCATGCGGCACCCTCGCGCCCGCACAACGCCTCAATCAGCCGGTGGTTCCCGCCATGCCGAAATTCTTTGGAAGCGGACTTAACGTTTGAGCAGCCGGGCCGCTTCGACCGCGAAATAGGTAAGGATGCCGTTGGCACCGGCGCGCTTGAAGCCGGTCAGCGCCTCGATAAGAGCGCGGTCACGTTCCAGCCAGCCTTTTTCGAAGGCCGCCGACAACATCGCATACTCCCCCGACACCTGATAGGCGAAGGTGGGCACGCCGAAACGTTCCTTCACCCGCCGCACGATGTCGAGATAGGGCATGCCCGGCTTGACCATCACCATGTCGGCGCCTTCCGCCAGGTCCAGCGCCACTTCGCGCAGGGCCTCGTCGCCGTTGGCCGGATCCATCTGATAGCTGCGCTTGTCGCCCACCGCCAAGCCCTGAAGAGATTGGGATTTGGCGCTGCCCACCGCCTCGCGGAACGGGCCGTAAAAGGCCGAGGCATATTTGGCGGCATAGGCCATCAGCAGCACATGATGATGTCCGCTACTTTCCAGCCCGGCGCGGATGGCGCCGATACGTCCGTCCATCATGTCGGAAGGCGCTATGATATCGCAGCCGGCGGCAGCCTGGACCAGGCTCTGCTGCACCAGCAGCTCCAAGGTGGCGTCGTTATGCACGTCGCCGTCCTTCAGCACCCCGTCATGGCCATGGTTGGTATAGGGATCGAGCGCCACATCGCAGAGCACGCCGATATCGGGCACCGCCCGCTTGATGGCGCGCACCGCGCGGCACACAAGATTGTTCCCGTTGATTGCCTCACGCCCGTCCTCGGTCTTGAGCGCAGGCGGGGTCTGGGGAAACAGCGCGATCACCGGAATACCCAGGGCGGCGGCTTCCTTGGCCGCATCCACCACCAGATCGACCGACAGCCGCTCCACACCGGGCATGGAGGACACCGCTTCTCGTTTGTTCTCGCCTTCGATCACGAAAACCGGCCAGATGAGGTCGGCGGCCGACAGACTGTTTTCCGCCACTAAGCGGCGGGTCCAGTCGTGACGCCGCAACCGGCGCATGCGAAGGGCAGGGTAGCTGCTCATGCCGACTTTCTTTTTGGGTCGCTCCGGCTGTCGCCCCCGTCTTGCCAATTCAGGCCGGGCCTTGCAAGTCTGGTCCCGAATGCTGGTAACCGACCCTCACATAAAGAGCGAAAAGCGTGGGCCGCTGGGCCTTTTGACCCTGGACCGGCCTCAGGCGCTGAACGCCCTGACCCATGGCATGATCAAGGCCCTGGCCAGCCAGCTCCAGGCCTGGGCGGTGGACGACACTATCGAAGTGGTGGCGATCCGGGGCGCGGGCGAGCGTGCCTTTTGCGCCGGTGGCGATATCCGTGCCGTCCAGCAGGCGGTGGCGGCGGGCAACGCCTGTGAAGGCGCCGCCCTGCTGCGCGACGAATACCGCATGAATGCGCTGATTGGCGGCTATCCCAAACCCTATGTCGCGCTGCTGCAGGGCATCGCCATGGGCGGCGGCGCGGGCGTGTCGGTGCATGGCCGTTACCGGCTGGCGGATGAGACACTGTCCTTCGCCATGCCCGAAACCGCCATCGGCTTTATTCCCGATATCGGCGCCAGCTATTTCCTCTCGCGCCTGCCGGACCAGATCGGCCTGTATCTGGGGCTGACCGGCGCGCGCATCGGCTTGCGCGATGCGCTGGATGCCGGCCTGATGACCCATGCCGTGCGGAGCGTGGATTTTGACGCCGTGATAGAAGGCCTGGCGGAGGGTGGCGCGGTGGAGCGGGCCATCCAGAGTTTCGCTTACAAGGCCGGGCCCGGCGCGCTTCGCGAACATCGCCGTTCCATCGCGATCTTTTTTGGCGCGGGCTCGGTGGAAGCCATTCTGGAACGGCTGGACCGTGACGGCGGCGATTTCGCGCGCGGCGTCGCGCAAGAACTCCGCACCCGTTCGCCAACCTCCCTGAAGCTGGTGTTCCGCCAATTGCAGGCGGCGCGGCAACTTTCGCTCCGGCAATGCCTGGCCATGGAACTCCGGCTGGCCTTGCGCGTGCTGGAGACGCATGATTTTCGCGAAGGCGTGCGTGCCGCGCTGGTGGACAAGGATCGCAATCCCAAATGGCAGCCCAATTCCCTTGCCGGCGTGGGCAATCTGGACGGCTTCTTCGCGTCTTTGGGAGAAGATGAGTTGTTCTGATTTGATGGAAGCTGTTTACTTTCTGTTTGCCATAGATTGACACTCTTGCCGCGACCGCGAAACAGTTCCTGTCCGTCCCCCACATTTTACGCGTCTTTAAGACATCCCGCCTACTGTGGCTGTAACAATAGGTGGGCTCCGCGAAAAAGCGGGGAAAAACAGATGACGGCATTGGCCAAACCGCAGGCGGCGGCGGCGCTCACAAGCGTATCGTCAGTCCGCAGTGCTTATCTCGAAGCTCTCAACCTGGTGGAGAGGTTGCATCGGCAATTGCTCGATGTGATCAAGGACGAGCTGGATCGCCGCGACGAGCGCGAGATCAACTCCGTCCAGGCCTTGCTCTTGTTCAATGTCGGCGACCAGGAATTGACCGCCGGCGAACTGCGCACCCGCGGCCACTATCTGGGCTCCAATGTTTCCTACAATCTCAAAAAGCTGGTGGAAGGCGGTTACATCCATCACGAGCGTTCCGAATCCGATCGCCGCTCGGTGCTGGTGCGTCTGACCCGCAAGGGCGAAGCGGTGCGCGACATGCTGCGCGAACTGTTCGACCGCCATCTGAACTCGCTGGAAGCCGTCGGCAATGTCGGCGTCGACCATCTGGATGGGCTCAATACCACGCTCAAGCGCCTGGAACGTTTCTGGATTGATCAGGTCCGTTTCCGGCTCTGACTTGATCCTCACCCTGAGCTTGTCGAAGAGTGAGACTTTCGGGGCGGCCACGGCACAAAGGCGCTGACCCGGCGCTTATAGTCGTCATAGCCGGGACGGCGCTGGCCGATCGTTTCTTCCATCAAGGCAACGCCGGACACCTGCAACAACAAAGCGGTGACCAACAGCGGCGACAGGATCAGCCACCACATATGGCTGGCGGCAAAGCCGATGGTGAAAAAGCCCCACCACAAGACCGCCTCGCCGAAATAATTGGGATGGCGTGACCAGCCCCACAGGCCCTTGTCCATCACCTTGCCCTTGTTGGCGGGATCGAGCCGGAAACTGGAAAGCTGGAAATCGGCCAGAGCCTCGAACGCCAGGCCGAA
>DATEIA010000097.1:0-9813 GCA_035279305.1 Rhizomicrobium sp. | reverse complement strand
TCTGCTGGGCACCATCCCGTTCGGTCTGTTCTTTACCTGGGCTTCCGGCGCGGGCGATGTGCGCAAGATCGGCTCCGGCAATATCGGCGCCACCAATGTGCTGCGCACCGGCAAGAAATGGGCGGCCGCCGCGACCCTGTTTTGCGACGGCGCCAAGGGCGCGGCGGCGGTGCTCTTGGCGCGCTATTTTCTGGCGGATGGCGCGGAGATTTTCGCAGGGTTTGGCGCGGTGCTGGGGCATCTGTTCCCCGTCTGGCTGCGCTTCAAGGGCGGCAAGGGCGTCGCCACCTTCCTGGGCGTCTGTTTTGCGCTTTATTGGCCGGTGGGCCTGGGCGTGGCCGCTACCTGGCTGGGTGCGGCGCTGTTATGGCGCATATCGTCTCTGTCGGCGCTGATCGCCATTGCTTTGTCGTCCGCCTATTTCCTGCTGTTTCACAAGGAAAGCTACGCCGCGTTGGCCCTTCTGCTTTCCGTGCTGATCACGTTCATGCATCGCGACAATATCCGCCGGCTGCTCCGTGGCGAGGAGCCGCGCATCGGAGCCAAAAGCGATGCATGACCATGAGCGCCGCGCCTGGCTAAGGCTGGCGCGCACCGAAAATGTCGGTCCGGTCACCTTCCGCAACCTGATCGCGCGCTTCGGCTCGGCAACCGCCGCCCTGGAGGAATTGCCGCGCCTGGCGGCGCGCGGCGGCGGCAAGAATTTTACCTTGCCCGACCCCAGCGAAGCGGCGCGCGAGCTTGAGGCGCTGGCCAAGCTGGGCGGACGCATCCTGGCGTCTTGCGAAGCGGACTATCCGCGCGGCCTGGCCGCCCTGGAAGCGCCGCCGCCCGCGATCGGTATTTTGGGTCACCCCCATCTGCTGCAAAAGGAGATGATCGCCATTGTCGGCGCGCGCAACGCCAGCGCGCTGGCGCGCAAATTCGCCGATATGCTGTCGCGCGAGCTGGGTTTTGCCGGCCTGGTGGTGGTGTCCGGCATGGCGCGCGGCATCGATACATCCGCCCATGAGGCGGCGCTGGCGGTGGGCACAGTGGCGGTGGTGGCCGGCGGCGCGGACATCGTCTATCCGCCGGAAAATGAAAAACTCTACGCCGCGATCAAGAACCAGGGCGTGGTGGTTTCCGAGATGCGGTTGGGCGAAGCGCCACAGGCGCGTCATTTCCCCCGCCGCAATCGCATCATCTCCGGCCTGTCGCGCGGCGTGGTGGTGGTGGAGGCGGCGGAAAAATCCGGCTCGCTGATCACCGCGCAATGTGCCCTGGATCAGGGACGCGAGGTCTTCGCCGTGCCG
The DNA here is from genome assembly GCA_035279305.1 of Rhizomicrobium sp. Taxonomy (GTDB): domain Bacteria; phylum Pseudomonadota; class Alphaproteobacteria; order Micropepsales; family Micropepsaceae; genus Rhizomicrobium. Next base: position 8,518 of record DATEIA010000097.1, on the reverse strand, counting down.
GGCTCACCGCTGGACCCCCGGGCAAAAGGCGCCAACCGGCTGATCCGCGAGGGCGCCACGCTGATCGAAAGCGCCGAAGATATTTTGTCGGTCCTGTCGCCCATGCTGGGCGGCGGCTTCCGCGAACCTGAGACTCCGCCTCTGCTATCCGCCGGCGCAATGGAGGCGGAAGCCGACCGCATCCGCACCGCGGTCGAGGAGGCTTTGGGGCCGGCCCCGGTGGAAATCGACGAACTGATCCGCCAGCTTGGGGCGCCCGCGGCGTCGGTGCTGACGGTGATCCTGGAGCTGGAATTGGCTGGGCGCTGCGCCCGGCAGCCGGGAAACCGGGTGTGCTGGAAATAAGAGCCGCACAGGCGGCACGCTCTCAAAAATCTGCGTCTTTCGCTGATTTTGTAGAAAGATCAGCGGGATAGAGCGCGTCCGAGGCGCCGAAACCGCATCTGCGGCAAAACAAAATCATGCTTTTGTAAGGATTAGGCGCTTAACCATAGCAAGACAGCCTAAATTATACAACCTATGGTTATATATGATGGCGTTCGAACGAGAATTTTCAACCAGTGGTTATGCCGGGCTGCAATACCCGGCGTTGACAGGCCCCGGCGGCTTCGACCAGTGTCCCGCCCCGTTTGCCGGACCGGCGCCATACCGAACCTTGCAGATCATCCAAGCGACCCCAGATAAGCCCTCTTACATCCCAATATTAGGTTCAATTTCCTAAATGAATGTCCTGATCGTCGAGTCTCCCGGTAAGGTCAAAGCCATCAACAAGTATCTGGGCGGCAATTATAAAGTGCTGGCCAGCTTCGGGCATATCCGCGACCTGCCGTCCAAGGATGGCTCGGTCAAGCCGGACGAAGATTTCGCCATGACCTGGGATGTGGACGCCCGGGCCGCATCCAAGATCAAGGACATCGCGGCGGCCGTGAAGGACGCCGACAAGCTGATCCTGGCCACCGACCCGGACCGCGAGGGCGAGGCCATCAGCTGGCACATTCTGGAGGTCTTGCGGGAAAAAAAGCTGCTCAAGGATCTGCCGATCGAGCGGGTTGCCTTCAATGCCATCACCAAATCCGCGGTGATGGAGGCCATCGCCCATCCCCGTCAGCTGAACAAGGAACTGGTGGACGCCTATCTGGCGCGCCGCGCCCTGGACTACCTGGTGGGTTTCACCCTGTCGCCGGTGTTGTGGCGCAAGCTGCCGGGCGCGCGTTCGGCGGGGCGCGTGCAAAGCGTGGCGCTGCGCCTGGTGGTGGAACGCGAGCAGGAGATCGAAGCCTTCAAGGCGCAAGAATATTGGAGCATCGATACCGATCTTGCGGCCAAGAGCGGGAATTTCGCCGCCCGCCTGATCCAGCTGGACGGCAAGAAGATCGAAAAGCTCTCACTGGTCAATCAAGCCGAGGCCGACCGCGCCGTCGCCGCGATCAAGGCGCAGAATTTCAGCGTCGCCAGTGTCGAAGCCGCCCCGGTCAAGCGCAATCCCTCGCCGCCCTTCAAGACCTCGACCCTGCAACAGGAGGCCTCGCGCAAGCTGGGTTTCAACGCCAAGCGCACCATGCAGGTGGCGCAAGGCCTGTATGAAGGCAGCGATATCGGCGGCGAAACCGTCGGCCTGATCACCTATATGCGAACCGACGGCATCACCATGGTGCCGGAAGCCCTGGGCGAAGCCCGCGCGATGATCGGCAAGAAGTATGGCGCGCGCTATGTCCCCGCCTCGCCCCGCGTCTATGCCAACAACAACACCACAGCGCAGGAAGCCCATGAAGCCGTGCGCCCCACCAGCTTCGAGCGCACCCCGGAAGAGGTGGCGCGCTACCTGGATGCCGACGCCGCCAAGCTTTATGAACTGATCTGGAAGCGCGCCGTCGCCAGCCAGATGGAATCGGCGCAACAAGAACGCACCACGGTGGATGTGGTGTCGGCCGACAAGAAGATCACCTTGCGCGCCACCGGCACGGTGACCCTGTTTGACGGTTTCTTGACCTTGTACCTTGAAGGCCAGGACGACAGTTCCGACGAGGATGGCTCCAAGCTGCCGGTGCTGGCGGCGGGCGATGCGACCAAAATCCAAAGCATCAATCCGGCGCAGCATTTCACCGAGCCGCCGCCGCGTTATTCCGAAGCCAGCCTGGTCAAGAAACTGGAAGAGCTGGGCATCGGCCGCCCTTCCACCTATGCCTCGATCATCTCGACCTTGCGCGACCGCGCCTATGTGAAGATGGACCGCCAGCGATTCATCCCGGAAGACAAGGGTCGGCTGGTCACCATCTTCCTGAACAGCTTTTTCAAGCGCTATGTCGCCTATGACTTCACCGCCGACCTGGAAGAAAAACTGGACGAAGTCTCGGACGGCAAGCTGGACTGGAAACAATTGTTGCGCGATTTCTGGACGGAATTCTCCGCCGCCGTGGGAGAAACCAAAAGTCTGCGTATTACCCATGTCATTGACGAGCTGGAAAAGGTGCTGGAGCCACACATCTTCCCGCATGGCGATGACGGCGCGGACCCGCGCAAGTGCCCTTCCTGCGAAGGCGGCCGCCTGAACCTGAAACTCGGCAAGTTCGGCGCCTTCATCGGCTGCACCAACTACCCGGAGTGCCGCTTCACCAAGCAGTTGGGCGCCAGTGAAGGCGATGCCGGCCCGCAGGACATCGGCGAAGATCCCCAAACTGGCGAGAAAATCACCCTGCGCACAGGACGTTATGGACCTTACGTACAACGCGGCGACGGCGAGAAGCCAAAGCGCAGCGGCCTGCCGCAGGGCACCGACAAGTCCGATGTGGATCTGGAGTTGGCGCTGAAACTGTTGGCGCTGCCGCGCGAAGTGGGTCTGCATCCCGAAGACGGCAAGAAGATCAGCGCCAATTTCGGCCGTTTTGGGCCTTACGTAGCCCATGACGGCATCTATGCCTCGCTACCCTCGCCTGAGGATGTGTTCGAGATCGGCCTCAACCATGCCGTCACTTTGCTGGCCGAGAAGAAGGCCAAGGGCCCAGGCCGCCGCGGCGCGCAAACTTTGAAAGATTTGGGTGCCGCACCCGACGGCAAAGCGATCAAGATTCTGAAGGGTAAGTTCGGCGCCTATGTCAGCGACGGCGAAACCAACGCCACCCTACCGGAAGGCACCGAGCCCGACGCCGTGACCATGGAACAGGCGCTGGCGCTGATCGCCGAACGCGCCGCCCGTTCTTCCGGAAAGGGGGGCGGCAAGAAGAAGAAAGCCAAAGCGGCGCCCAAGGCCAAGGCGGAAGCCAAGCCAAAGACTGAAAAAGCCGCAAAAACCAATGGCGCGGAAAAGAAGACCGCCGCCAAATCCAAATCAACCACAAGCAAGAAGAAAGCTGCCGGCGCCGCCAAGGCGCAAGCAAAGCCGCAAGGCAAGCCGAGCAAACCAAAAGTGCCCGCGCTGGCAGGCGAATAGAACCAATTGAAGAAAGAAAATAGACACAAGAGCACGCCCGCCTTGGATAAGGCGCGCGTGCTCGAACTGCTGGCTGAAAATACCGGCGCCAACAAACGCGATCTGGCCCGCAAGCTGGGCCTCAAGGGCTCGGACCGCATCCAGCTCAAGCGTATCCTGAAAGAGCTCGAAGCCGAGGGCGCCATTCAAGGCCGCCAGAAAAACGGCTTCGTCAAACGCGGCGAACTGCCGGACGTCGGCATTGTCGAAGTCACCGGTGTCGATGCCGACGGAGAAACCTTGGCGCGGCCGCTGGCCTGGGACAGCAACGAAGCCCCGCCCACCGTCTATCTCATTCCGCCCAAGGATGGCGGCGCGCCGGGACCTGGCGACCGCCTGCTGGCGCGATTGGAAAGACATGGTGAGAGTTACGAAGCCCGCATCATCCGCCGGCTGGAAACCGAAACCCCAACCCGCCTGATCGGGGTGCTGCGTGACGCGCCATCCACCGGCTGGCGGCTGGTGCCGATCGACAAGAAGGCACGCACCGAATACGCCCTGGACAAATCCGATCTGGGCGGCGCCAAGCACAATGAACTGGTCGCCGCCGAACCGAAATCCGGACGGATCGCCGGATTTTCCCGCGTCAAAGTGGTCGAACGCATCGGCAGCATGGATTCGCCCAAGACCATCAGCCTGATCGCCATCCACGATCACGGCATTCCCACCGAATTTCCCGCGGGCGTGATCGAAGACGCCAAAGCCGCCAAGCCGGTCGATCCTCGCGGGCGCACCGACCTGCGCGCCGTGCCCCTGGTCACCATCGATCCACCCGACGCCCGCGATCATGACGATGCGGTGTGGGCGGGCGCGGATGAGGATGCCGCCAATCCCGGCGGCCATATCGTGCTGGTCGCCATTGCCGACGTGGCCCATTACGTCACGCCCGGCTCGGCGCTGGACAAGGAAGCCCTCAAACGCGGCAACAGCGCCTATTTCCCCGACCGGGTGGTGCCGATGCTGCCAGAAGAGCTTTCCGCCGATCTCTGCTCGCTCAAGGAAGGCGTGGACCGTCCCTGTCTGGTGGCGCGCATGGTGTTCGACCGCCATGGCCACAAGGAAAGCCACACCTTCCTGCGGGCGGTGATGCGCTCGGCGGCGCGCCTGACCTATGCCCAGGCGCAAGCGGCGTTCGACGGCAATCCGCATGCGGAAATGACGGCGACCGTGAAAAAGACCTTGGCCGATGTATGGGAGGCGTACCGCTCCCTCACCATCGCGCGCGGCAAGCGCGACCCCTTGGATCTGGACCTGCCCGAGCGCCGCGTGATCCTGGGCGCCGACGGCAAGGTCGCTTCCATCGCCTATCGCGAACGGTTGGAATCCATGAAGCTGATCGAAGAATTCATGGTGCTCGCCAATGTCGCCGCCGCTGAGGCGCTGGAGAAAGCCAAGACCCCGCTGATCTACCGGGTGCATGACACGCCGTCGAAAGAAAAGCTGTTCGCTTTCTCCGACTTTCTGCGCACCCTCAATATCAGCTTCGCCAAGGGCCAGGTGGTGCAGCCGGGCACCTTCAACCGCATTCTGGCGGGCGCCAAGGGCAGCCCGCACGAAAAAGTGATGAACGATGTGGTACTGCGCTCCCAGGCACAGGCGATCTATGATCCCGCCAATATCGGCCATTTCGGCCTGAACCTGGCCAAGTATGCCCATTTCACCTCGCCGATCCGCCGCTATGCCGACCTGATCGTGCACCGCGCCCTGATCCGGGCTTTCGGACTGGGCGATGGCGGATTGACCGACCGCGAAATGGCGGGGCTGGGCTCGACCGCCGAGCACATCACCATGACCGAGCGCCGCGCCATGGCGGCGGAACGCGACTCCAACGATCGCTACGTCGCCGCCTTCATGGAGGACCGGATCGGCCAGACCTTCGACGCCCGGGTCACCGGCGTCACCCGCTTTGGCCTGTTCGTGCGGCTGGCGGACTCCGGGGCGGAAGGATTGATTCCGATCCGCTCTCTGGGCCCGGATTTTTTCCATCATGACGAAAAGCGCCAAGCGCTGACCGGCCAACGCACCCGCGTCAGTTACGGCATGGGCCAGGCGCTGGCGGTGAAGCTGCTGGAAGCCGCGCCGCTGACCGGGGGCCTAAGATTTGCGCTGGCCGACGGTGCGGGTGAGGCACCTGCGGCTGGGAAACCTCGCACGGGCAAGCCCGGAAAGCGCCTCAACAAGGACCGTTTTCGGGGGAAAAATCGCTGAAAACCGGGGTTTTTGGCGTAAGTCCTTGACAGAGAAGGGCTCTATCGGCCATTACCCGCCCCTCTCGAATTGACTTTCTTGGAGCATCCCATGGCGAAGCCGACCACCGCGAAAATCCGCCTCAACAGCGAAACCGGCTTTTTCTATGTCACCAAGAAGAACACCCGGACCATGACCGAGAAATTCTCGATCAAGAAATACGACCCGGTGCTGCGCAAGCATGTCGAGTTCAAGGAAGGCAAGATCAAGTAGGCATCCCGGTTTTGGAGATGTAGCCTCCGGCGTGCATGCAGCGCGCCCTTTCCCGTCTTTCCAGCGAAACATTTGACCTGCTGATCATCGGCGGCGGCGCCACCGGTTGCTTCACCGCGCGCGACGCGGCGATGCGCGGACTTTCGGTGGCGCTGGTCGAGGCCCGCGATTTCGCCTGCGCCACCAGCGCCCACAATTCCAAGCTGGCCCATGGGGGCTTGCGCTATTTGCGCAATCTGGAAATCACGCTGGTGCGCGAGTCCTTGCGGGAACGCTTGGGCCTGATGCGGATGGCACCGCATCTGGTACGGCCGCTGCCGTTTCTTTTGCCGCTCTATAACGCAGGTTTTGGGGAACGCGCCAAGCTGGCGGCGGGACTTACGCTCTATGATCTGCTCTCCTATGACCGCAACCGGCTGGACGATCCGGCGCAGCGGCTGCCGGGCCATCGCTGGCTGAATGTCCGCGCTGCGGCCGCGCAAGAACCGGTCCTGGCGGGCAACAGTTTCGAAGGCGCCTTCGAATATCACGACGCCCAGATGTTTAGCCCTGAGCGCATCGCGCTGGAAAATCTCGTGGATGCCGATGCCCATGGCGCGGCCATCGCCAATTATGTCGCGGCCCAAAAGCTGCTGCTGCGGGACGGCAAAGTCGAAGGCTGTACCGTGCAGGATAAGATGGCCGGCGCGAATTTCGACATCCGCGCCCGCACCGTGTTGGTGGCCGCCGGTCCATGGGCCGACCTGTTTCTGGAACAGGCGACCGGCACCTGCGCGGCGCACCGGCTGATCCGGTCCAAGGGCATCCATCTGCTGGTACCCCAAATCAGCCGCGCCGCGCTGACCATCGAAGCGGGCAGCGGCCATCTTTTCGCCCTGCCCTGGCGCGGCCGCACGTTGCTGGCGACCACCGACACACCATTCCAAGGCGATCCCGCCAGCCTCGCGGTCCAGGAAAGCGATATCGAAGGCTTTCTCGGCACCTTCCGGAAATATCTGCCCCAGGCCAGCCTGGCGCGCGACAAAGTCGAATTCTTCTATGCCGGATTGCGGCCCCTGGTCAGTGACGGGTCTAAAGACAGTTACAAGGTCAGCCGCCGGTTCGAATTGGTGGATCATGGCAAGGAAGGCGCCTTGGACGGCCTGTTTTCGGCGCTGGGCGGCAAATGGACCACCTCGCGCGGCCTGGCGGAAAAGATCACCGATGCGCTGGTCGTGCGGTTGGAAAAGAAGGCCAGGCCCTGCGCCACCGCCGGCACACAATTGCCCGGCGGGCGCTTCGACCGTTTCGAGGAGATGGTGCGGGGATATGAAAAAACCTGGCCGGGCATTTCCACCCTGCGCAACATGGCGCATATGCTGGGGGCAAGGCTGCCACTGGCGCTGAAAGGCGCGCGCCTTGCCGAGCTTGCGCCTCTGGGACCAAGCGGCGATACCAAGGCGCAGATCGTCTTTGCCATGCGTCACGAGATGGCGGTCACGCTTGAGGACATGGTGATGCGGCGCACCGCCATCGGCCAATTCGGCAGACCGGCATCCGATGTCGTGGAAAGCATCGCCGAAGAGATGGCGGCGGAATTGGGCTGGAGCGAAGACCGGAAAATGCGCGAAATTTCCGGTCTCGATCCCATCTACCGGACGGCGCCATGACGGCATTCGTCGTTTTCAATCCAAATTCCTGGAGCGGGCGCACCGGACGCGACCGGCGCAAAATCGAAGAAGCCCTGGAAAAGGTTTTTCCGCTGATGTCCTTCTTTGTCACCACCGCGCCCGCCCACGCCGCGCATGTGGTGCGCGATGCGCTGCGCGACGGTCATCTGGAGATCCTCGCGGTCGGCGGCGACGGCACCATCAACGAGGCCCTGAACGGTTTTTTCGATCGCGGCGCGCCGGTCTCGCCCGATGCGGTGTTCAGCTTTGTCCATAGCGGCCTGGAAAGCCGATTGTGCCGCCGTTTTGGCATCCCACCCGGCTGGCTGGCGGGCGTCGCGCATCTGGCCAAAGCAAAAATCCATAAGCAGGATGTCGGCCGGGTTGCCTGTCTCAGCCGGAATGGTGAACCGGTGATGCGTTTTTTCCTGGGCGAATCCAGTTTCGGGCTGAGTGCCGCCGCCGCGCGCACCTTGGGCCGAGACCGCCTTGCGCGTCTGTTCGGGCCCGGCTTTGCCGGCCGCCTGCACCGGCTGTCGGCCCGCCTGCGCTGGCACGAGACCCGCGTGCGGCTGATGACCGGGAGCACCGACGAGATCGCCGGCATCGCCAGCGTCATCCTGAATGTCGGTTTGCCTCCGGCCGGCGGACTGTTCGACATCAGCGTTCTGGACGGCACCAACCGGGCCGAAACCGCCCGCACCCTGCGCTCCGCGCGGTTAACCGCGGCTCCAACCCTGGACACCAAAGGCTTGGTGGATGTGGAGACCGACGGCGAGAGCACCGGCGTCTTGCCCGCCACCTTTGAAATTTACCCTGTCGCCATCAATCTACGCGTCTGACACACAGTTTTGGTTACTCTGCCGCCATGGAACAGATCCAGACACGCTGGAATGGCTGGGGCATGCCCGGCCATGACGATCCGCTCGCGGTCAACGAACCG
>DATEIA010000096.1:0-4103 GCA_035279305.1 Rhizomicrobium sp. | reverse complement strand
CCTCGGCGGCGGCGACAAAGCAGCGAAGTTGCCGAAGCTCGAATTGCGACCAGAAGGATGCGCCCGCCATGGCCGTTCTATAGCGGGAAATCGGGCCTTCTTAAACCGGCTTGGCCGTGTCGATCAGCCTTTTCAGCCGCGCGAATTGGTCCGGAGTCAATTCCATCAGAGGCGCACGCACCGGACCGGCGCTGCGGCCGATGGCGGTCATGCCCGCCTTGACGATGGAGACGGCATAACCGCGGGTTTCGTTGCGGATGGCAATATAGGGCAGCACGAATTCCTTCAGCCCCTTTATCACCTTGGCATGCTCCCTGGCGCACACCGCGTCATAGAAGGAGAGCGCCCATTCCGGCATGAAATTGTAGATGGCGGAGGAATAGGCGGTGACTCCCATCGCCAGATAGGGAAGGGCGAAGGTTTCCGCCGTCGGCAGGCCGCCGACATAGGCTAGCCGGTCGCCCATCCTGGCATAAACCCGCATCATCAGTTCGATGTCGCCGACGCCGTCCTTGAAGCCCACCAGATTGGGATTGCGGTCGCACAATTTCGCCAAACTGTCTTCGTTCAAAATCGCGTTGTCGCGGTTGTAGACGATCACGCCGATCGAGGTGGCTTTGCACACGGCATCGACATGCGCCATCAACCCTTCCTGCGAGGGCACCATCAGATAGGGCGGTAACAGCAGCAGTCCATCCGCGCCTGCCTTCTCCGCCGCCTTGGCCAGTTCCACCGCGATGGCGGTGCCATAGCCGCAACCGGCGATCACCGGGATCTGGCCCTTGGCCTCTGTCACCGCCGCGGCGACAACCGCCGTTACTTCGGACGGTGTCAGGGAGAAAAACTCGCCTGTGCCGCCCGCCGCAAAAAGTCCTTTCAAGTGCTTGAAGCTGAGCAGCCAGGCGCAATGTTCGCGATAGGGGCCTTCCTGGAACTGGAAATTCTTGTCGAAATGCGTGACCGGAAAGGACAACAAGCCCTTCGCCACGGTTTTCGCCATATCCTGCGGCGACATCTTACTCATGCATTTCTCCTGAATTTCTACGCGATTTCCGGCTATGGCCGGGAACGTAGGGGCAGGCTTCTAGCGGGTCCAAGCCAAACACGCTATCGACCGATGCGGATTTGGCATGGCCATGCCAGGAGACGCCCGCAAAAGGGGAATCCCGACGAATCGCAGGGATATTCTCAAAGTCATGGAACCACCATGATCGCCAGTCCTTTGCCCGCCCAGGCCGCCAAGCCGATGACGGCGGCGGTGCTGTGTCTGGTGGACCTTTGGACTATAAGTGGTGTCCGGGATTTTTGGGAGCTTTTATGGCCTCCTTTCTGCGCCTGCATCCGGCCGACAATGTCGTGGTCGCGGTGGCCGGCTTGTCGCAGCCGCGCTACCTTGGCGGTTGGTCGTGGAGCCTACTGATTGCAGCGTAAATGGCTTTTGGCGATTCCTGTCTTGCTGGCGGCGGTGCTTTTGCTGCTGTGGCTGGCGCGCGCCGCCATCGTCGTCCAGTTCGCCCAGTCCTATTTCAAAAGCCACGGCGTACCGTCCTCGGTCGAAATCGGGTCACTGGGCCTGTCGGGCGTTTCGGCCCGTTTTTCACTCGGGCCGCAGGATGCGCCCGAACTTTCCGCCGAGCGGATCGAACTGCATTTCGACCCCTTGCGCTGGATGCCCTATGTTGTGGAGGTCCGGCTGGTCAATCCGGTTGTGCGGGCGGCGGTGGACGCCAATGGCAAGGTCAGTCTGGGCTCGCTGCAGGCGTGGATCGACTCCCTTAGCCGCCAGCAAGGCAAGTCCCGTTTTATCAGCGACGATCTCACCGTGTCGCTGACCGGCTTGCGCCTGCTGTTGGCGACGCCGGGCGGCGCGCTGGAAGTCGGTGGCGATGTCCGGCTGGTCAAGAACCTGCCGGTCTTGCTGGCGTTACGCGCCAAGCCCGCCCGCATCGCCTATCGCGATACGACAGTGGCGATGCGGGCGGCCAGCCTATCTTTCGACCAGAAAGCCGCGCGTTTGGTGCTGCAATTTTCCGGCGCGGCGGCAAATCCCAACTTTGATGTTCAGGGTCTGGAGCTTTGGGCCGATGCGTCCGGCCTGACATGGCGCGCGGTGGACCGGCGTTTCTGGATTGCCGCGCCATCGGTTCATCTGCGGGCCGCCGCGCATTCGGCTGTGGCGGGTCAGACAGTTCGATCGCCAAAGCTCGATGCCGAAATCCGGAACTTTTCCGCCGCGTCATCCAGCAATGGGATGGACGCGAGCGCCGATATTGCCGTCACATCGCAAGCCAGCTTTGACGCGCCCGCCCTGGCATCGCTGCAAGCCGCCGATCCGGTCCTGGCCCATGCCATCCGCCAAAATCTTGGCCGGCTGAGCGCGGCTTTTGCCGGCCGTGCGGAACGGCGGGGAGACATTGTCCGTTTCGACCTGACCCGGAATTTGCAAATCAGAGGCGCGAAGGGCGCAAGTTTGGACATCCCCGCATTGTCGTTTTCGGGATCGCGGAATGGTTTGACCGCATCGCTGGATGCAAGCCTTGCCGGTCGCGGTCTGCCCTTGGCCAAGATGACCCTGCGCAATCTGCTCTGGAGCGGTGGCGGCTTTACCAGCGATGCGGCGGTTTCCGCCCGTTTCAATTTCGCCATGCTGCGCGGCACCGAAATTTTGGGGCGGGGGAAGTTCTCCTGGCAGAACGGGCAATATGCCTTCACGCCCTCGGGTTGCGTGCGCGCCACGCTGGCCGCTTTTCATCCCGGCGCCAGCGACTTGGCCAAGAATGTGCGGGGCGAGATCTGTGCGCCGCCGCAGCAACCGCTGCTGACAGGCGAGGGTATCGGATGGACCCTGACCGGCCAGGCGCGCAACGCTTCCGCCGACCTGCCATTGGCAACGGCGCGCGCGGAAAATGTTGTTGCCGGGCTGAATTTTGACGGCGAAGGCGCGCCGCTCAAAGGAACCGCCACCGTCACCGCGGGACGGATCTTGGACCGCGCCGCCAGTCTGCGGTTCAAGCCGCTGTTTGCTACCGGCACCGCGTCCTTGGCGAAGGGGATATGGACCGGCCGTTTTGCCGCGACCGATTCCAAGCACTATGCGCTTGGCGAAGCGGCTTTCACCCACACCATGGCGACCGGTACCGGCACGGCGCACATCAATGCGCCGCATATCGCCTTTGCACCGAACCGTCAGCAGCCCGCCGATCTGTCGCCCCTGCTGGTGGGGCTGCGCAACGCCGAAGGCAGTGCCGCCTTTGCCGGCGACATCAACTGGACGCGGGATACCATCACCAGCCAAGGCAAGCTCACCATCGCCTCGCTGGATTTCATGACGGTGCTGGGCAAGGCCCATGCGGTAAAAAGCGAGATCGCCTTCACCTCCCTGCTGCCGCCCGCCACCGCGTCCGGCCAAGGCCTCACCATCTCGCGCATCGATTGGACCATCCCGTTCAGCGCCGTGGATGTGCGTTTCGCCTTCAGTCCCGCCACCCTCCAGATCGCCAAGGCCGACACCGACATCGCCGAGGGCCATGCCAGTCTGGGCGCTATCAATATCTCCTTGGCCGATCCGGGGCATGTCGCGGGGGCGGTGCGGATCACCTCGGTTTCGCTCAATTCCCTGGTCACCGCGTCCAATCTCAGCAGCAAGGTGAAGCTGGAAGGAAAAGTCTCCGGCCGTATCCCCTTTGAGATAAGTCCGGAGGGTTTTCGCATCGCCAACGGCCATGTCGCGGCTGACGGACCGGGCCGGTTGTCGGTGGACCGCTCGGTGTGGACGGACGGATTGCACACCGGCGGTACGACGGTGAATTCCAGTGGCGTCCTAGGCAATGTGGTCAAGGATACCAACACCGAGACCGTGGGGGTCAATGCGGTGCAGGATTTTGCCTATCAGGCGCTGGAAAATCTTGCCTTCGACCAGATGTCGGCGGATCTCAATTCGGTCGCCAATGGCCGGCTGAATGTCGTCTTTCACATCAAGGGCAAGAGCGCGCCGCCCAAGCCCCAGGTCGCGGAAGTCGCCATTGCCGATATCATCAACGGCACGGCGATGTACAAGCCCATTGCGCTGCCCAGCGGCACGCCGATCGATCTGACCCTGGATA
>DATEIA010000095.1:0-12180 GCA_035279305.1 Rhizomicrobium sp. | reverse complement strand
GGTTTTTCAAGGATTTCGGGGGGCGCGGCGGGAAGAAAAACAGTGAATAGACTGCCTGCCCCCAGCTTGCTTTCGATGCTGAGACGTCCCTGATGGCGGCTTACGATGTGCTTGACGATCGCCAGGCCCAGACCGGTGCCGCCTCTCTCCCGGCTGCGCTTCACATCCACCCGGTAGAATCGCTCGGTCAGGCGGGGGATGGCGCTGGGCGCGATGCCCTCGCCATCGTCGCGCACCGCCGCGAACAGCTGGCCGTTCGATTGCCCGATGGTCACCTGTACCAAGCCGTTCTCGCGGCCATATTTGATCGCATTGTGGATCAGGTTCTGGAACAGCTGCACCAGCTCGTCCTGCTCGCCGATCACCGGCGGCAGATCGGGTCCGGCCTCCACCGTCACGGTGATGCCGTCCTGCGCCGCCAGGGGCTTGAGCGCCGCCGCAGCCTGGCGGACCACGCTCTCCAGCTCGATGCGCCCCTCCGGCTTGACATGCTCGTTCATCTCGATGCGGGTCAGCGACAGAAGGTCATTGATCAGCCGGCGCATCCGCCCGGTCTCGGCCGCCATGATTTCCAGGAATTGCTCGCGCGCCGCCGCGTCGTCCTTGGCATGACCGCGCAGTGTCTCGATGAAGCCAGTGACAGCCGCCAGCGGCGTGCGCAACTCGTGACTGGCATTGGCGACGAAATCGGCGCGCATTTGTTCGCTGCGCTTGACCATGGTGAGGTCGTGCAGCAGCAACACCACCACCGGCGGCGTCTCGCTGATGCGCGCGGCATAAGCCTGGAAATGCCGTTCCACCGGCACCGGCAAGGTAAAAGGAACGTCGGAGGACTCACCGCGGCCCGCACCCGCGATCGCCGCCAGCACATCGGGATTGCGCAGCACCGAGGAGGCGCGCTTGCGGTCCAGACCCGGGCCAAGCACGTTGCGCATGGAATGGTTCACGAACAGCACCCGTTCACGGTCATCCAGCAACATCACCGGCATGGGCAGTTTCTCCAGCAACAGCAGGGTGAAAGGCGGCAGCAAGCCCAGGGGATCGTCGGGATTTTTTTCGGCGGGACGCAGAATCGGTTCCTGAAAATTGATGAACTGGACAATCAGCATCACCGCCAGCCCCAGCGCGACCAGGGCCCAGAAAAATCCCGGTCCGGCAAACAGCGCCGCCGCGCCGCCTGCGATCAAGCCGATCACCAGCGGCCAGGCGACGGCACGCAGGCGTGCAAGGAATTGAATCATCGCCCCATCATAGTCCCGATTGCGACGTTTCGGTAACGGCATCGGTTATGATTACGACATTTCGGCAACGCGCTTAAGGGTTTATGGGCGCGGGATTTGGTCCGTACACGGCCGCCCTGCCATGGGATGGTTGGGCCCTATTCAGGCTTGGCGCGCCCGCGCTTGAGTTCGGCGCGGTGTTTCTTGCCGTCCAGCCGTTTGCGCTTGCTCGCCTTGGGGATTTTGGTCGGGCGCCGCACCGGCTTGGGGGTGGCGGCCCGGCGCAGGATATCCGCCAGCCGGCCGCGCGCATCGGCCCGGTTCCTTTCCTGCTCGCGAAAGCGCTGGGCGGTGATGATCAGCACGCCCTCGCGCGTCAGCCGCCCGCCTTGCAACAGAGCCTGGCGCGCGGTCTCGGTCAGGCTGGGGGAGTTGCGCACGTCAAAGCGCAATTGCACCGCGCTGGAGACTTTGTTGACATTCTGGCCCCCAGGACCGGAACTGCGAATAAAGCTTTCCTCAAGCTCGGCATCCGGAATGACAATATGGCGGGTCACGAACAGGCTCATGTTGCGAACAGCCGGCGCAACCGGTCCTTCATCAATTTGCCGCCGGCGTTGCGGGGCAGCGCCTCCTGGGAGATGCGCACTTCCACCGGCACCTTGAAGGCCGCCAGCCGCTGGGCGGCAAAGGCGCGCAAGGTCTCCTCGCTCACCTGCGCGCCGGGGCGCAGCTGCACCAGTGCGGCGGGCACTTCGCCCAGATAAGGATGGGACAGGCCGACAAGCGCGGCATCGGCCACGGCGGGATGCTGGATCAGGATATTCTCCACTTCGGCGCAATAGATATTTTCGCCGCCGCGGATCAGCATGTCGCGCGCGCGGTCCAGGATGGTGCAGAACCCTTCGCTGTCCAGCATGGCGAGATCGCCGGTCTTCAGCCAGCCATCCTGAAACGCCTCGGCCGTGGCGTCCGGCCGGTTCCAGTATCCCTTCACGATATTGGGGCCGAACGCCCAAAGCTCGCCAGGAGTGCCGGGAGGCTGTTCGACGCCGTCCTTCACGATCTTGAGGCGGCCGACCGGCAGGGGCGGACCGCAACTGGCGGGACGATAGAGATAGTCCTCGCCCGAATGGCTGGTGCAGGTCGCCGAGGTTTCGGTCATGCCCCAACCCTGGCCAGGCATCGCGCCCAACCGCGCGCGGACCTGCCCCGCCAAGGACGCAGGCGCAGGCGCGCCGCCAAAGGTGACCAGTTCCAGCGAAGAGACATCGTGATCGGCCACCTGCTCCAGCAAGGCCGTCACCACCGCGGGCACGCCGCCGGTGACTGTGACCTTTTCGCGGGCGATAAGTTCGAGCGCCTGCCCCGGTTCGAATTTGCGCATCATCACCAGCTTGCCACCGGCCACCATGTTGGGCAGCAGGATGGAAAGACTGCCGATGACATGAAAGAACGGTACCGCGATCAATGTTATCCGCTGCGCAGGTCCGGCCTCCCCCGCGCGCGTAGCGCTGGCGGGGGAGGTGGCCGTAGCAGCGCTTGCGATGCGAAGGCCGGAGGGGGCATCAAAAAAGTCGCCACGCCGAAGCGCGTTTCGGGCGTTCGAAAACGGCATGGCGAAAATATTGCTGGTGAGAGAACGATGCGTGCCCAGCGCGCCTTTGGGCGCGCCCGTGGTGCCGGATGTGTAGAAAATCGTGGCATCATCCTCGGGCGTAAGCGTGATATCGGGCATGGGGGAAGCGGGCAGGTCCTGCCAATGGGCGCACGCGCCGATCACATCCTCCAACACCGTCACGCCGGCCGGCGGGTTGGCGGCGCGGGCGGCAAAGACATGCTCCACCGGCGGCGGCAGGTCTTTCAGCCGCGCCAGCCGCTCGGCATCGGCGAAGACAAAACGCGCGCCGCAATCCAGAATGCCATAGGCCAGCTCGGTGCCGCTCCACCAGGCATTGAGCGGCACGATAACGGCGCCCGCCAACAGCGCGCCCATGAACACCACCGGCCATTCCGGCAGATTGCGCATCACCAGCACCACCCGGTCGCCTTTACGCATCCCCCGCTCCGCGAGCAACGCGGCGACCGCCAAGCTGGCGCGGGCGAAGCCTTCGAAGCTCACGCGCTCATCCTGATGGACCAAGAATTCGCGCGCGCCATGCCGGCGCGCCCGTGCGAAAGCCTCCCCGGCGGTGGCCGGCACATGCTTCCACACGCGCGTCAGGATCCCGCGGATCATGATCTCGGTGGTTTCGAATGGCGCCCCTGGCGCGGTCAGGCGCGCATGGGCCTCTGCCAGCGGCATCGAAGGCCAGTTTTTGGACATGTCATTCATGGCGGGGCTTAGTATAACCGTTGCCATGGCAACAGAAGTGGGATTTTCGGACGAGCGGCTGGCGCGCATTCCGCGCTTCCTGCAGGACCAGGTCGATGCCGGCCTGCTGCCAGGCGCCGCAACCCTGATCTGGCGGCGGGGCCGCGTGGCGCACCGGAGCATGGTGGGAGCCATCGATATGGCGCGCAAGAAGGCGATGTGCCACGACGCCATCTTCCGCCTCTATTCCATGACCAAGCCGGTCACGGCGGTGGCCCTGCTGATGCTGGTGGAAGAAGGCCGCATCGCGCTGGACGACCCGGTCAAGCGTTTCATTCCGCAATTCGCCGATCTGAAGCTTCAGGACGGCAGCACGCCGGCGTGCGGCATGACGGTCCTGGACCTGCTGCGCCATACCGCGGGCTTCACCTACGGCTTCCACAACCGCACGCCGATCGACGCCGCCTATCGCGCGCAGCACATCGCGGAGATGGATACCGAAGGCGGGTTGCCGGCGATGATCGCCCAGCTCGCCGCACTGCCGCTGGAATATTCGCCGGGCGAGGCCTGGATCTATTCGGTGGCGACCGATGTGGCCGGGTATCTGATTCAGCTCGTTTCCGGCCGCTCTTATGCCAGGTTTGTGCGGGAGAGAATCCTGGTGCCGCTGGCGATGCGCGACACCGATTTTCTGGTCGATAAGGAAAAACGTCATCGCTTCGCGGCCTGCTATGCCTTCAAAGACGGCAAGCTGGAGCTGTTCGACGATCCAAAAAAATCTTCCTGGTTCGCGGCGCCAAAACTGGAATCGGGCGGCGGCGGGTTGGCGGGCACGGCCGACGACTATTTGCGCTTCTGCCGGATGCTGCTGAACCGGGGCGAGCTGGACGGCGTGCGGCTGTTGTCGCCCAAGACTGTCACGCTGATGACCGCCAATCATTTGCCTGGGGGCAAGGAGATCGCCGATCTGTCGCCGGCAGCCGATGCCTTCAACGAAAGCGGCTATCGCGGCATCGGCTTTGGGCTTGGCGTGGCGGTGACCCTGGATCCCGCACGGGCGGGCATTCCCGGCACGGCGGGGGAATTCGCCTGGGGTGGGATGGCCTCGACCGCCTTTTTTGTCGACCCCAAGGAAGAGATGGCGGTGGTATTCATGACCCAGGCGATTTTGGAGACGGCGCGGCGGGTGCGGCTGCGCCGTGACCTGCGCAGCCTGATCTATGGGGCTATGACGCAAAGCTATGCTTGAGAGGCTTGAAACCTTGGCGCTCGACGGTTGGACGGGGCCGCATGACGCGGGCCTGAAGGCGCGCGCGGTGTCGGCGCTGGAGCGCGGCGCGGTGCTGTTCTTCCCCCATCTGCCCTTTTTGCTTTCGGAGGCGGAAAAACAGTTTCTGGATGCGGGCGTTTCCGACGGCCAGGCCAAGAATATTTCCCTGGACCATAACACCGGCAAGATGCAGGCCAGCTCGCTGACCGGCGAGAAAGCGCGGGAGCTGGCGGCGATGATGGAACGTTTCGGCAGCCAGGCCACAAGGCTGGTCCACGAATTGCTGCCCTATCGCAATGTCGAACGCGCCCGCACCTCCTTCCGCCCGGTGCAGGTCAAAGGCCGGCATTATTCCAGGATCAGCGACGACCGGTTGCTGCATATCGATGCCTTTCCCTCGCGCCCGATGCGGGGCCGCCGCATCCTGCGCTTCTTCGCCAATATCGCGCCCAACGCACCGCGTCATTGGCATGTCGGCCAGCCATTCGAGGACTTTGCCCGCGCCTTCCTGCCGCGCATCGGGCCGCACGTATCGATGAAGGCTTGGCCGGGCAAGTCCTGGCTCTATGAGAGACTGGGCGTCACCCGCGGCCGCCGCAGCCTGTATGACGAATGGATGCTGTCGCTGCACGACACCGCTAAGCTTGACGAAAATTTCCAGGCCGGCAGCCCGCATGAGGCAATCGAATTTCCGCCCGGCTGCTGCTGGCTGGTCTTCACCGATCAGGTGCTGCATGCCGCCTTGGGCGGAGAATTCGCCTTGGAGCAGACCTTCCATCTCGACATCCAGGAGATGGCCGAGCCCGAACGCGCGCCGATAAAGGTGTTGGAACGGCTAAGCGGAAAGACGCTGGTCTGAAGCGACCGCGATACCGGCACTTTCCAGTTTGGCCTTCATCAGGCCGACATCGAAAGGCTTCATCACTAGCTCATTGGCGCCCGCGGCGAATGCGCTGGCGACCTCGTCCGGATCGCGTTCGGTGGTGCTGAACAGGATGACGGGATGGCCGCCTTCCTGCTGGCCGCGCACGCTCTTGATGAATTCCAGGCCCTTCATATGGGGCAGATTCCAATCCAGGAAAATCAGGTCGGGCATTTTTTCGCGGCAGGCGCGCAAGCCGGTCATGCCATCATCGGCTTCGTCCACCGCATAAGACAGGTCTTCCAGGATGCGGCGCGCGACGGTGCGGACCACGCGGCTGTCATCCACGATAAGGCAGTGTTTCATGACGGGACGTCCGTGGCTGGATTGCGCGAAACGGTACCGTGCCAGAGTAAATATTGACTTACCTTAACGGCGGTTAAGTCTTTATCCGGCAACCAACTCGACAGCGCCCTCCAACGGCATGATGGTCAAATGCGTGTCCACTGTGCGCGATAGTTTGTAAGTGAGGAAAGGCTGGACATGACGCGCATCGACATTCACCGCATCGCCCTTGATCGCATGATCCACTTCCTCGGTAACGCGGGCGTTGAGGCCCTCGGCGCGAATGTGAAAGGACGGTGACAGCGGATCGGAGCCGGCTTCCACCGTGACCGTGCCGCCGCGCGGCAGGCAGTCCGCCGCCAGCAGCGTGGCGTTCATCAGCAGCTTGGCCCAGTCCTTGGCCCAGTGGAGGCGCGGCACGTTCCACGTCAGTTGAACCTTGCCGCCCTCCAGCAGCCCGCCGATCAGCCGGCCAATCTCGCCCAGGTCCAATTCCGCGCCCGCCGAGCCGGCCGCGCCAAAAGCGATCCGCATGAACTGGATGCGGGCCAGCGCCTGGTCGGCGCTCACGGTCACCAGCTTGATGGCTTCGCCGCGCATGGCGGGGTCGCGCTCATCCTCCAGCACTTCCATACCGTTGACCACGGCGCCCAAAGGCCCGACAAGGTCGTGGCACACGCGGCTCACCAGAAGTGCGGCAAATTCTATTTCTGTCATGAGAATTCAATGCGGCCCGATTGGTTAGAAATTGATTAACGCGCTTTGGGCTATTAAGGAATTCTTAATATGGACGCAACGCTGTCGCCGCGCCTGAAAACCCTGGTCCGCATAGCCCGCGCGGCGGGAATTGTGGTGATGCGCCACTATGAAGCCGGCTGCGATGCAAGGATAAAAAGCGACCGTTCGCCGGTGACCAATGCCGATGAAGAAGCCGAAAAGCTCATCCTGGCCGAATTGGCGGCCGCCTATCCCGGCGTGCCGGTGGTGGCGGAAGAGGAAGCGGCGGCGGGGCGCATCGTCCAGGCCGGGGCGCATTTCTTTCTGGTCGACCCGGTGGACGGCACCAAGGAATTCGTAAAGAAGGGCGGCGAGTTCACCGTGAACATCGGCGAAATCAGGAATGGGGCGCCCGTCAGCGGCGTGGTGCTGGCGCCCGCCATTGGCCGGCTGTTCGTGGGCGCGGTGGGTGAAGGCGCCTTTGAACTGAGCGGCGATACCCTACGCGCTATCGCGGCGCGCGCACCCGCCGCCGACGGACTGGTGGCGGTCAGCAGCCGCTCGCATCCCGATGCCCAGACCGATGCGCTGCTGAAGACCCTGCCCATCAAGAGCAATACCAATGCCGGCTCCTCGCTGAAATTCTGCTTGGTGGCGGCGGGCGAAGCCGACATCTATCCCCGCGCCGGACAGACCATGGAATGGGACACGGCGGCGGGGCACGCGGTGCTGGTGGCGGCCGGCGGCCGCATGACGAGCTGGGACGGCGCGCCTTTCGTCTATGGCAAGCCGGATTTCCGCAACGGGCCGTTCATCGCGCGCGGCCTAGAACGGTTGACGTAGGGCGCCCGCGCGGGCTCTCGCGTCGCGAAGCGGCTTGGCTGCGTCTTGGAGCTGTAAAAAAGCCCCAATCGGCGTAAAGATTCCGCGCGGTTGGGCAAATGATTCGTTTCGGGCGCCTTCGCGCGAGAGGGCGCCCCCAGAAGGGAAGCGCGACATGAACCGCAAAAAATTCATCTCAGGACTGGTGGCGCTGGGAACCGTTCCGGCGGGATCCTTGCTGAGCATGCTGCCGGCGCAGGCCGCGGACCAGCCTCAGGCTGCGGCCAAGGATTCCGCGCCGGACCTGCGCTACACCGCCAACGAGATCACCCAGGCGGGCGCGGATTTCTTCGGCATCACCACCGAAGCGATGGCCAAGGGCGTGCAGCATGTGTTCGGCGACCTGGGCCAGCCCGATGCTTATATCAAGGGCGACGAAGGCTCCGGCGCCTTTGTGGTGGGCGTCCGCTACGGTTCGGGTTGGCTTGTCCGCAAGACACGCGAGCCCGAACAGGTCTATTGGAAGGGCCCGTCGGTGGGTTTCGATGTCGGCGGCAACGCCTCCAAATGCTTCACCCTGGTTTACAATCTGCGCGACGACCGGCGGCTGTTCCAGCGATTTCCGGGGGTGGAAGGCAGCTTCTATCTGGTGGCCGGATTGGGCATCAATTATCTGCGCAGCGGCGGCGTGACCTTGGCACCCATGCGCACGGGCGTCGGCCTGCGTGCGGGCGTGAATGCCCATTACCAAGTCTATTCAGACCGCCGCGACTGGTTCCCGCTCTAGGCCGCGGGCCTTTTGCGTCCTGAGTTCGTCGCGCCTTCGCTCATGTACTATTCGTACACATCGCTCGTTGCTACGCTGTCGCTAGCAACCCTGCTCAGGCCGTAAAATTCCTCGCGGCCAACGCGACCTAGGCTGGCGCTTCTTCGGTCTTTGTATCGGCACCGCCGCCGCCGACCGCCGGCATGTACAGCAACAGCATGGCCGCGACATAGGTCGAGGAGAAGGTGCCGACCAGGATACCGAACAGGATCGCGACACTGAAGGTGTAAAGCACCGGCCCGCCAAACAGCAGCGGGACCACCGACAAAGCGGTGGCCGCCGACACCAAGGTCGTCCTGGTGGCGATCTGGTTGGTCGAAAGGTTGATCATATCGACCAGTGGCATGCGTTTGTATTTGCGCCGGTTCTCGCGCAAGCGGTCGAACACCACCACCGTGTCATTGATCGAATAGCCCGCCAGCAGCAGCAGCGCCGCCACGGTATTGATGTTGAAATCCAGGTGCATCACCGAGAAGAAGCCCGCCGTGACGAACACGTCATGGCCGGTGGCGATCAGCGCGCCTATGCCATACTGCCATTCAAAGCGCACCGCGACATAGATCGAAATCATCGCCACCGCAAAGATGGTGGCCCAAATGCCGTCGTTCAGCAGCTCGCCCGAGACCTTGGGACCCACCACCTCGGTGCGGCGATATTGATAGGCCGAGCCCAGCTTGGCCTTGATCTCACGGACCACCGCCTGCTCGGCGTCGTTCTGATCCACGCCCGCTTTGATGGCCCTGGGCTGGATACGGATCATCACGCAACTGTTGGCCGGAGAATCGCACTCGCCGCCGCCGAAATACTGAAGCTGGGATTCCGGAAAGCCCAGACTGTCGACTTCGGCGCGCATCTTGCCGATATCGATCACCTGCGCCGACTTCACTTCCATCAGCACGCCGCCGGTGAAATCGATGCCCAGATTGAAGCCGTGCCAGAGAATGGAGACGATCGAGATCACCATCAGCAGGCCGTCGATGCCGAAGGCCCAAAAGCGGTATTTGACGAAATCGACGTTGGTGGTCTCGGGGATGAACCGCAGCAGCGGCATGGGCTTGGACTTCTCGCAAAAACGCGGCGAACCTACAGGCTGGACCGCCCGCAAACAAGCAGCCTGTGGCTGGCCGAAATGCCTGTTTCCGCTGGAGTTGGCCCAACGCCGGAGGGCGCTAGTGTCCCGATTCCGAAATTCGCATGATCACGATATCGGATTCTAGCGAATTTCGGAATCGTAAGGACACTAGCCAACTTGTTGATTCCTAGTGTCGTTTTGGTTTCGAAGTTCGCCAAGGGCTCGATATCGATGATAGTGCGAACTTCGAAACCACGACACTAGGCTAGCGCTCCACCATCCGGAGGAACGCGCCCGTATTGGCATTCAGCCACAGCCGCACCGAATGGCCGGTCCTGGGCTGGATATCCAGCTGCCAAGTGCGGATGCCGTCATTGGTCTCGATCTCAGCATGCAGCAGAGTGCCCGGCACGCGCTGCTGCGCGATATCGGCAGCCTGCGCCACCGGGATCACCGGCAGGCGGCGTAGCACATCGCGCCAGTCGTTAAGATCAGTGCGGGTGTCGGAGTTCCGGTTCTGACTGGAATTTTGGTCGCTGCCGGCATAGCGGCTATGCGATGACGAACTGAACGAATGAGACGAACGGTCGGCGCCTTTCGCCAGCGCGGGCGCCGCCAGACTCAATGCCAGGACCAGCAACAGGGATCGTGGGCGCATCGTAGCCACCAGGTGAATTGCCGCTCCAGTCTAGCCGGCCTAAGCTGACAGGCGACTGACGGCGAAGCGGATAAATCGCGTAATAGTCGGTAATCCGGGTCCGGCAATTCCGGGGAATTTGGAATTCGTTTTCGCGCGAAACGCGCCGCCACCCGAAGCCGTGAAACGGCGAAGGGTGGTGCCCCCAAGGGGAATTGAACCCCTGTTTCAGCCTTGAGAGGGCCGCGTCCTAACCGCTAGACGATGGGGACCAGCGGGAGGGCGCTTATAGCGGGGGCTGCCCGCGCCCCGCAAGCTGGGCCGGGACAAAGCCGCCCCGGGCATAGACAAAGGCGTTTATTTCGCCGCTTGCGGCAATCAGCCAAAGGAAATTCTCCTCGCCCGCGCCCCCCAGGTCGGCCGCCGACGGCACGGCCCGCCCATGGGGATGGGAGTGATAGCAACCGACAATCGCAGCCCCGCGGGCGCGCGCCGCCTTATAGGCCGCGAACTGGTCGCGCGGATCGATCTCGAACCTGTCGGCCGCGCCGGCGAGATTGCGGGCGGGATGCAGCGCGGTGATGCGGTAAGTCTGCGCCTCGCAAGCACCTTCAACAAGTCCGCAGCATTCGCGGGGATGGGCGTCTTGCGCCGCGCGCAGAATTAGGTCGCGCAACGCTTGCGGCAACACCGCCCGCCGCATGGGCATCACGGAGAGGAAGCCTTGATCTGTCCGGTCTGCTTGCCCGTGGCCAGATCGATGATCTCCACCTCGCCGCCCGATGGCGTGGCGACATGCAGCACCAGCTTGCCGGCCTCGGTGGTGGCCGAGACGATGCGCGTGCCCGGCGCCAGGGTGATGACGGCGGCCGCCGGCGCGGGGGCGCTCGCCACGGCCTTCGACGCCATCAAAATACGCGCCTGGCGCACAAAGCCCCAGATAGTGCCCAAAAGAGCGAGTATAAACAGCACGCTCATGATAAGGACGATCACCCAGGCGGTCCGGCGGCTTGCCGCCGGTGGCAAGGATTCTTGATGGTTGGACATGTCGGACAAGCAAAACTCCACGCAAAGCGTTTCAGGCGATCGGCGCACGGCGCTTGCCGGTGACGATCATGCGGGCTGGCGGCTGGACCGTTTCCTGGCCGCAAGCCTGCCCGATTTTTCCCGTTCGCGGCTTCAGCAATTGCTGGAAGGCGGAACGGTGTCGCTGGGCAGCCGCACGATAAAAGACGCCAACCACCGGGTCAAACCGGGCGACAACTATAGCGTCATCGTACCGCCCACCGCGCCCGCCGTCCCGCAAGGCCAGGATATTCCGCTGGAGGTCATTTATGAGGACAAGGACCTCATCGTCATCAACAAGCCGGCGGGCCTGGTGGTGCATCCGGCCGCCGGAAATCCCGACGGCACTTTGGTCAATGCCCTGATCGCCCATTGCGGCGAAAAAAATCTCGCCATTGGCGGCGAGGCGCGGCCCGGCATCGTGCACCGGCTGGACAAGGACACGTCCGGCCTGTTGGTGGCGGCGAAAACCGAGCGCGCCATGGCCAGCCTCGCCAAGCAGTTCGCCAATCACACTATCGAACGCGCCTATAATGCCGTGGTATGGGGAAGCCCTCGCGATGCCACCGGCCTGATCGAAAGCCAGATCGGGCGCAGCCCCTTCGACCGCAAGCGCATGACGGTGCTGCGCGCCGGCGGCAAGCGCGCAGCGACCCGCTACAAGGTGATCGAGAAATTCGGCCCGGTGGAGCGGGCGTTCGCCGCATTGATCGAATGCCGCCTGGAAACCGGGCGCACCCACCAGATCCGGGTCCATCTCACCCATCTGGGTCATCCCTTGATCGGCGATGCGCAATATGGCCGCAACCGCACCGCCCCGCGCGGCAAATCGGACGCCGAAGCCAACGCGTTTACGCTGGCAGCTTCTTTCCCCCGCCAGGCACTGCACGCTTTTGTGTTGGGATTCCAACATCCTAGCCTGCACAAGACCCTGCGTTTCGAGGCCCCCTGGCCTGCGGATTTTGCGGAACTTGTCGCAGCCCTGAAGGGATTGAATAAGGCTTAAGCCTGCTTATCTCTGCTCAACTTT
>DATEIA010000094.1:0-11330 GCA_035279305.1 Rhizomicrobium sp. | reverse complement strand
AGAGAAACTGGTGAATATGAGCGGCGCGGTTCTGACGATCTCCAGCAAGAACTACTCGTCCTGGTCGCTGCGCGGCTGGTTGCTCTGCCGGATGGCGGGGCTGGATTTCAAGGAAGAATTGCTGTCCAGCGACGATCCTTCGGCGCGCGCGGAACTGTTGTTGCTGTCGCCATCCTTCCTGGTGCCGTGCCTGACGCACAATGGAGTCAAGGTGTGGGACACGCTGGCGATCGCCGAATATCTCGCCGAGCAATTCCCCCAGGCCGGGCTGTTGCCGCGCGACCTGGTCGCGCGCACCCATTGCCGGTCGATCTCCGGCGAAATGCATTCCGGCTTTGCCAATTTGCGTTCTGCACTGCCGATGAATCTGAAAGCCCATTATAAAGGATTCAAGATCTGGGCCGCCGCGCAGGCGGACATCGACCGCGTCATCGCCATCTGGCGCGAATGCCTAGGTACATATGGCGGTCCCTATCTGTTCGGCGCAACGCCCAGCCTGGCGGACGCCATGTATGCGCCGGTCACCACGCGGTTCACCACCTATGACGTGAAGCTGGACCGGCAATGCGCCGACTACTGCGAAACCATCCAGGCGCTGCCCGACATGATGGAATGGATTGAGGCTGCCAAGAACGAACGCACCGGGATCGAAGAACTGGAAGCGGAGTTCTAAACGCCCTAGCGGGTGCGGGGTTGGGCGCGTGTTTGCGAAGCTTCGGCCGCAGCCTCGGCCGCGGCCTTGCGCGCCGAAGCGTGACGGCGCCTCTTGGCTTTCTTCCGTGCATTTGCTCCACGCGCTGCCATTCAAGCTCCTGTTGCGGTGCTTCCGCCGGTTGAGGGCGGACGCTAGGCCCTATTGCGCCAAGTAGATAGCCGGTGCAGGGGATGGATCGAGGAACTGGACCGCGCGGTCAGGAACCGCTCTCGTTGGGCTTGGTTTGGAGCTGAACAAAATTTTCGATCCCCATCTGCTCGATCAGGCGCATCTGGGTCTGCAGCCAGTCGATATGCTCTTCCTCGCTTTCCAATATGTCGGTGAAAAGCTCTCGGCTAACGAAATCCTTGACCGTCTCGCAATGGCCGATCGCCAGTTTGAGATCGGGCAGGGACATCATCTCCAGCGACAGGTCGCATTTGAGGACCTCGGCGACATTCTCGCCGATCAACAGCTTGCCCAGGTCCTGCAGGTTGGGCAGCCCGCCCAGAAACAGCACGCGCTTGATCAGCCTGTCGGCGTGCTTCATCTCGTCGATGGATTCTTCATATTCCTTATGCGCCAGGATGCTCAGGCCCCAATCGGCCAGCATGCGCGAATGCAGGAAATATTGATTGATGGCGGTGAGCTCGTTCTTCAGCACCTTGTTGAGGAACGAGATGGTGACGGGATCGCCGGCAATCGCGGCATGGGGCTCGGGGCCCGGCGCACTGCCGCGGTTTACTCCGCGGCCAGGGACAGAGCTTCGCGGCTTTGCTCCAGCATTCCTTCGATTGTCTCTTGGCATCGTCCGCAATTCTTTCTCACGCCGCAGCGCGTATAGACGTCATCGGCGCATTGGGCGCCGCCGCAAATCGCGGCGCCGATGCGCTGTTCGTTGAGTCTATTGCAGACGCAGACGATCATCCAAACACTCCCGCCGAGAGCAATTCTCGACCGCAGGGATATAGTATTAGTTGCGAATGATTGTCAATATCGTTCGCAGACCGTGATGAAAAAGCCTATCCCGCTAAGAACCCTGCGTTTTTAAAGACCTAGTTGGTCTGGGCGGAGGCAAAAACCTTGCCCACCGTGGGTGCGAGCTCGCCGTAATAATACTCACCCGGCGCCTGAAACAGAAACAGGTCCAGCGTATCGAGCTGTTTGCGGGCCATCGTCATCCCCTTCATCTCCAACCCGTCCGGCGTCGCAAAAGTGAGGTCGAAGCAAAATCCAGTGAGCTTGCCAAAGGGGCAGGGCGTCAGATTTCCCGGACGCACATTTTGATAGCCTTGCTTGCCCATGGAGGCGACCACCAGATCCTGGATATCATTGGGCAGCATCTTGGCATCGAACGCGCCAATCGCCTGGTCTTTCACGCCCACGATTTCGAATAGCGGCTTACCCGTCTTAATCCCGGTATAGAAATTGACCTGATTGACGCCCGGTCCATCGGCCGTCCACAGAATGTGATCGGTCTTGATCTGGTTCCATTGCCTTTGCGGCATCACCGTGAGGCCGTTCCCAACCACGACGGGCTTGCCGGCCTCCACCAAAGTCACCTGCGCGCAGCTGGCGCTTAGCAACATCAAGGCCAGCGCCGCCAGACGATTCACATGCTTCATGCCGTTCAAACGCTTCATAAGGGCCTCACAACTGTGTCAGATAGAAATCGATCATCGCCTTGTCGCCCGCATCCGGCGCCGCGTCCCGATAGCGGATGAAGGCATCCTTGGCTGCCGCATTGTCTCCGGACTTCATCGCCACCAGGCCAAGTCCACGCCAGGCTTCCGCCGGGGCATCGGCGCAGGCCAAGGCCCCGCGATACGAGACTTGCGCCGCTGCGAGATCGTTCTGGGCATTTCGCTTGCGATAGGATTCGGCCAGGAAATACTGAAAGATTCCCCGCGACGGAGCACCGGCCGCAAGCCGGCGGAACAAGATCACGCTTTCATCGGGCTCTCCCCGGGCCAGTTCACCTTCGCTCCAGCGCTTCAAAAAGGGGTCCGTGGCGGCGTGGTAAGCATCGGCATTCACCGTCCAGTCATTGCGTGTGCTTTGGAGTTCTTCCGCACGCTTTGTCATGCTGGTCATGCGCTCTTCCGGCGCGGGATGAGTGGCAAAGAACAGCGCCTTGGAATGGTTCGGGTTGGCGTTGCTCTCCTCCGACGCATAGCGCCAAATCGCCGGCGCTTGGCTTGGGTCATAGCCATTGGCGGCCAGCACTTCAAAGCCGCCCACATCGGCATCGCGCTCCTGATCGCGGCTGTGCGCAAGAAGGCCGCCCACCGCCGCCAGTTGGGCGAGCGAACCCAGCAGCCCGACACCAGCGGCCGCGGTAGCGAAACTGACGAACATCATCGCGCCCGAGGTGTTCACGACCCTGCGGAACTGGTCCAGGGAGTGACGATGCTTATAGTGGGTCAGCTCATGTCCCAGCACCAGCGCGAGCTGGGACTCATTTTCCATGCGCAGCAATAGTCCCGACCACACCACCATGGCGCCGTTGGGCATCATATAAGCGTTGAACCCGGGCACTTCCATCACATAGACGCGAATCGATCCGCAATGTTCCGCGGCAAGCTTGCACACCAGGTCGCGCACATATTTGTTCAGAGCCTCGTCGCGCACCAGCGCCGGTGAGACCTTGATTGCGGCTTCGGCTTTATCGACCTGCATCCACAAGCCCGCCTCGTCGCTTGACATGTCCGGCGTGTAACCGGGAGGCGGCACGGCATAGTCGGCGGCGTTCGCTAGCGCGGACGAAAATAGCAGCGACAATCCCGTGATCGCGGCAAGCGGCCGTTTCACAGGGGCATGCCGTGAAGCAGATTGTCGACCGAAGCGGCCGCGCCCTTGTCGGTCTTCAGGCTTCCGGTCGAGCTGATTAACCGGTTGAACCACACGATACGGCCGGTGCGAAGATCGACCAAAGAGGCAAAGCCGACTTGCATCGCGCCCGTGGGCACACCCAGCAGAAGGGACACGGCCATGCGGCTGCCGCTGGAATAGGAATCGCGCACATACACAAATAGCGCATAATCGCCATTGTAATGCGTGCGAAGCGATTCAACCCCGGGGCCCAGCGTCCAGTCGAAATTGTTCTTCTTGGTGGGAAGATTGATCATCACGTTCTGCAACATGCTGAGGCCGACGGCGCCGTGCAGCTTTACCAGCTGCACTTCACGCGGGTCGGTAACCCCATCTACAGACGCGATTTCGATTCCCTTTTTCGTGAACTGAGTAGCGATGCCGGTTTTGATGAAGCCCTTGGCCGTGGCGGTCCAGTCGGCATGGGGTTGCGGGATGCCACCGAAGGTAATTTCACTCAGTTCGACATCCGGATCGATGAGCAGAACCTTTTTGCCATGCTCGGCGGTCCAGTTGATCGGCGCGCTGGTCGCGACATTGCCGGATACATTCGCGCAAGCGCACAATACTGTGCTCAGCGCACACAGCGCCAATATTTCCCGGTAACGCATTGGCCCCCGCCCATGGAATGTGGGCGGATATCAACACAGAATGCCGGGCGGGAAAAGAGAGCGCGCGTTACGTTGGCGGCGCGGGGAATTCCGGTTGTAAATCCGCCATTTTTTGAACTGACACATAATCAGTTTTGCCGGTGGCCAGAAGCGGAATGGCATTTACCAAGACCAGCCGCCGCGGCAGCGCCAATTCGGTGACGCCGTGATTCTGCGCCCATCCCACCATTTGGGCGCGGCTGGCCTCGGGCGCATTGGTCACCAGCACGATCTGCTCGCCCTTGCGTCCGTCGGGCAGCGCCACCGCGGCATGGCTGCTCTCCGGCCATAGCGCGCCGGCGATATTCTCCACCACCGCCAAGGACACCGCTTCGCCGCCGACCTTGGCGAAACGCTTGAGGCGGCCGCGAATGGCGACAAAACCTTCCTCATCGAGGGCGACAATGTCGCCGGTATTGTACCAGCCGCCTTCGGGGGCAACGATCTTTCCCGGCGCATCGGGCTTGAGATAGCCCAGCATGATGTTGGGGCCGCGCACATGCAGCTGGCCCGCGCCGCTGATGCCTTCGACCGGCTCCAGCCGCACTTCCATTCCCGCCATCAGCCGGCCCACCGTGCCGGGGTGATTGGCTTCGACCTGGTTGGCGGCCAGCACGGGCGCGGCTTCGGTAACGCCATAGCCCTCCAGCAAGGTCACGTTGGACTTCTTGCGCAGGAAGGCGCGGGTCTCGTCACGCAGCCGCTCGGCGCCGCATACCGCCATGCGCAACGAGTCCAACTCGCCGGACTCGCTGCAGCGGGCATACTGGTTGATGAAGGTGTCGGTGGAAATCAGAATGGTGGCGCCATGGCGCAGGATGCGGCGCACAATCTCCTTGGGCTGCAACGGCGTGTGATGGCACACGATCTTCACCCCAATCATCAGCGGCAACAGAGTTCCCACCGTCAGACCGAAGCAATGGAACATGGGCAGGGGATTGAGCAGTATGTCGCTGGCATAGAAATCGAAATGCGCCCGCGCCTGGGCGACATTGGCCAGGATATTTTGGTGCGATAGCACCACGCCCTTGGGCTCACCTTCGGTGCCGGAGGTGAAAAGGATCGCCGCAGGCTTGGAGGGATCGGGCTTGGCGGAAAGCAGGCCTGGCACGATCTTGCCCGTCACTGCCGCCAGCTTGTTGCGCAAGGAGAGATTCTTGCGCACATCTTCCAGATAAACGATCTCAGCGCCGGATTCCGCCGCAAGGCCCGCCACCACATCCTGCAGTCCGGCCTTGTCGATCAGGCGGCGCGCCGTCACCACCCGCTTGACTTGGGCGGTGCGCAGCGCGCTCTTCAATCCCGAAAGGCCGCTGGTGAAATTCAACATGGTGGGAACGCGGCCATAGGCCGAGAGCGCGAAAAAGGTCAAAGCCGCCGCCGCGCCGGTGGGCAGCATCACGCCCACGCATTCCCCGGCGCGCGTGCCAGGCTTCAGCGCCGAACCCAGCGCGAAACTGGCCTGAATGATGTCGTCATAGGTAAGATTGCGCTCGTCGCCATCCACCAAGGCGACCGTGCCGGCGCCGTGCTCGCGCCGAGCCTCAGCCAAGGCTTGAAACAACGAGCGCTGGGCAGTTGCCGGATCGAAGGGTCTGCGTGTCGACGTTCCGGGATCCGGCATCAGGGTGTTCCGAAAGACTCGGAACCTATTACCTCAACTGGCTTGAAAATGCCCGATCCAGCTTTGGAAGTTGCGGACCAGGCGTTCACGCCCGGCGGGGTTGGCGGATTTGAACAATCCGGCGATCTGGTCGCGCAGCGGCTTGGCGTCGGTCCAAAGTTTCTCGGCCTGGGGTTCTATGGCGCCACGCAACGGCCTCAGAACCTCGCGCTCGATCCGTTTGGGACCGACCAGCGCCACCGCGATGGCGGCCAGACCGGCGGTTCCCAGCATCACATAAGCGGCGCGCGCCGGGCGGCTGAGCGCGATGCGGCTGATGCTGGCGGTCAGCGACGAGCGGGATGACGGTTTTGCGACGGCGGTGGCGGCGCGCACCGGGCGGCGGCGGGAACGGAGGGCGTGGCTGGCCATGGCATGCTCCAGAAGAAATGCGTGAGACCAACGCGTTGCGGCACCCAAAGTTCAATTATTGCCGGGGATTAGGATATCATTCCCAGAATGCGGGGCTGCCGTGCCGCCGTGCTGGGTGATTTTCCCCAAAGCGGCGTCTATATCTCGGCCATGGCTGTGGTCATCGACAAATTCTCTAAAGATAAGCTGCCCCGCGAAGCAGGGCAGAGGCATCCCGAAAAAGCGCATCGTCCCGACAACGACATCCAGCGCAAGCCGGATTGGATCCGCGTCAAGGCGCCGGTGTCCAAGGAATATCAACGCACCCGCGAGATCGTGCGCGCCAACAAGCTGCACACCGTCTGCGAGGAGGCGGCCTGTCCCAATATCGGCGAATGCTGGACCAAGCGCCACGCCACCATGATGATCATGGGCGACACCTGCACCCGCGCCTGCGCCTTCTGCAATGTGAAGACCGGCTTGCCCGGCGCGCTGGACGGCGAGGAGCCCGCCAATGTGGCGCGCGCGGTCAAGACCCTGGGCCTGGCCCATGTCGTGGTCACCTCGGTGGACCGCGACGACCTGGCCGATGGCGGGGCGGCGCATTTCGCGAAAGTGATCAACGCCATTCATGAGATGAGCCCCGGCACCTCGGTGGAGGTTCTCACCCCCGATTTCCTGCGCAAGGACGGCGCCATCGAAACGGTGATGGCGGCCAGGCCGGACGTGTTCAACCACAATCTGGAAACCGTGCCGCGGCTGTATCTCAACATCCGGCCCGGCGCGCGCTATTTCGCGTCGTTGCGCCTGCTGGAGAGGGCCAAGGAACTGGCGCCCACCGGCTTCACCAAATCGGGGCTGATGGTGGGATTGGGCGAAAGCCGCGAGGAGATCATGCAAGTGATGGACGATCTGCGCGCGGCAAAGGTCGATTTCCTCACCATTGGCCAATATCTCCAGCCCACCAAAAAACACGCCAGACTGGAACGCTTTTGGACGCCGGAGGAATTCGCGTCCCTGGAAGCCGTCGCCCGCGCCAAGGGATTCCTGATGGTCTCGGCCTCGCCGCTGACGCGATCCTCCTATCATGCCGATAGCGATTTCGCCGAGCTTCAGAAAGCTCGCGCCGCGAGATGATCGCCCATCGCGAAACCCGCCTGGTGCCCTATCCGGCGGCGCTGATGTATGCGGTGGTTTGCGATGTCGAGAAGTATCCGCAATTCCTGCCCTGGGTGCTGGCGCTGCGTGTCCTGTCGCGCCATGAAAACGGCATGACGGCGGAAATGGCGGTGGGCTATGGCGCCTTGCGGGAACGCTACACCAGCGACATCAAGCTCGACCCCAGGGTCCACCGCATCGATGTCGTCCAAGTCAATCAAGAAGGGGTCAAAGGCCCGTTCAAGACTTTGGAAAATCATTGGCAGTTCACGCCCTGCAAAGGGGGATGCGAAGTGACCTTCTCCATCCTGTTTGAATTCAAGAGCCGCTTGCTCCACAGCGTGGCGGGCGCCAAATTCGAGAAAGTCATGCTCAAAATGGCCGACGCCTTCGAGGCGCGGGCCGCCGCGCTTTCCAACCCCGTATCCTGAACCTGTTTCTGCGATCTAGAGCAAAATAATTTCAGACGGAATCGTGCGCCCTCACCCTTCGACAAGCTCAGGGTGAGGAAATAAGTTAATCCTCATGCTGAGCTTGTCGAAGCATGAGGTCAGAGCGGTTACGCTTGAATGCAACTTGCTCCAGCTTCAGATCAGCGTCTGAAGCATCTCCAATGCCGCTTCGACACTCTTGAGCCGCACGGCGCCGCGGCCGATATCGCCCAGGCGCAATTCCCGATGCAAGGTAGGCTCGCCCGCCCGCGCGGCGGCGATATGGACCAAGCCGATGGGTTTTTCCTCGCTGCCGCCGCCGGGACCGGCGATGCCGGTGACCGCGACAGACAACTGCGCCGTGGAATTGCGCACCGCGCCATGGGCCATGGCGCGGGCCACCGCTTCGGAGACCGCGCCATGCTGGCGCAGTAAGGCCGCCGGCACGCCTAGCATGTCGTGCTTGGCCTTGTCCGAATAGGTGATAAAGCCGCGCCCGAAGACGTCGGAGGAGCCCGCTATCTCGGTCAGCAGCGCGGCGATCAAGCCGCCGGTGCAGCTTTCCGCCGTGGCGATCCGCAAGCCCTGGGCGCGCGATGACTCCAGCAGTTTTTCCGCACGCAGGAGAAGATCAGCCGGAAATATCATAACGGCACAAGGATGCTTGCGAGGGCGACCAGCACCCCCGCCATCAGACCCGCGATCATATCGTCCGTCATAACACCCAACCCGCCGGGTAGCTCGCGATCGGCCCAACCCACCGGCCAGGGCTTCCAGATATCAAACAGGCGGAAAAGGATAAAAGCCAGCGCCAAGGCGGGCAGGGAGACCGAAGCGAAGGCGCAAGCGAGCCATTGCCCCGCCACTTCATCGATCACGCATTCGGACGGATCCTCGCGGCCCGTAACGCGGACATGATGGCCACAGGCCCACACGCCGGCGGCAAAGACCATCAGGCTGGCGGCTGCTAGTGCGATGCCGCCGCCATACATCAGGATGGGAATTGCCAGCGGCACCGCCACCGCGCTCGCCACTGTGCCGGACGCAAAGGGGAAATAGCCGATACCGAAAACCGAAGCGATAACGGTTGAAGGCCTCACAGCTTCACGGTCGCGATGGCCTGGGCGGCGATGCCTTCGCGGCGGCCGGTGAAGCCCAGCCCCTCGGTGGTGGTGGCTTTGACGCTGACCCTTGCCGCGTCGATCTTCAATATCTCCGCGATCTTGGCTTTCATGGCGTCGCGATGCGGCCCGACCTTGGGCCCCTCGCAGATGATGGTGACGTCGACGTGATTGACGACACCGCCCTTGGTCGCCACCAGCGACGCCGCATGGTCGAGGAATTTCCACGACGCCGCGCCGCGCCAGCGTTCTTCGCTGGGCGGGAAATGCTGGCCGATATCGCCTTCGCCGATACAGCCCAGCAGCGCGTCGGTAATGGCGTGCAGCCCGACATCGGCATCGCTATGGCCTTCCAAGCCGTGGCTGTGCGCGATTCTGAGGCCGCAAAGCCAGATGTGATCGCCCTCTTTGAACTTGTGCACATCATAGCCGCTGGCGGTACGGATATCGCCGGAACCCAGAAGGCATTCGGCCAGGGCAAAATCCTCCTTGCGCGTCACCTTGATGTTCTTCTCCTCGCCTTCGACCATTTGCACCTTCATGCCGGCCAGCTCGGCCAGGGCCACATCGTCCGTCACATCCGCAGCCGCATGCGCGCGATGCGCCGCCGCGATCTTGGCATAGACAAAGCCTTGTGGCGTCTGGGCCCGGTAAAGATTTTCCCGCGACACCAGGCTCCAGCGTCCCTGCGCGTCTTTGCGGCGCAAGGTGTCGTTGGCCGCCACCATGGGCAGGGCGCCGTCAGCGCCCGCTTCCAGCGCCGCAATCACCGCGCCGATCACAGGCGCGGATATCAGGGGCCGGGCCGCATCATGGATCAGGACATGATCGGGTGGGTCGGCGGACAGCGCCTCCAACCCCAGCCGCACCGATTCCTGGCGGGTC
Source organism: Rhizomicrobium sp. (assembly GCA_035279305.1). Lineage (GTDB taxonomy): Bacteria > Pseudomonadota > Alphaproteobacteria > Micropepsales > Micropepsaceae > Rhizomicrobium. The sequence continues at coordinate 1,506 of DATEIA010000094.1, read as the reverse complement.
GCGCCCCCAAGGACCGGGGCGGGCAGATCCAAGCCCGCCAAGGCCGCCGCCGCCAGGTCCTGCTGACCGGCGCCGATCACCAGCTGAATGCGGCATGCCGGATCGAAGGCGCGAAACGCTTGCGCCGTCCGGCGCAGCATCGGCTGCCCCGCTAGCCGTTCATATTGTTTTGGCAGTCCCAGTGCGTTTGGCTGGCCAAGTCGGGCGCGTTCACCCTTTCCGGCGGCGACGATCAGGACGGCAATGCGCGACATGAGCTTCCCTTTAGAAACCAGTGGACTGCCTAACATTTGCGAGCCCACCGGGCGATATTTTGTTGCTTTGCGGTATAATGCCTATATTATGACCTTATAACGGCTGTGCTTAAACAATAGGCAAACTCGGTTGACTGGCGTTCTACAGACCTTACGTACTGCTGCCCAGGCCGAGTCGGGAACCGGCACCATCGCCAACGCCCTTCCCATGCCCGTTATGCTGCTGGGCAGCAAAACCGAGGTCATATACGCCAACCCCGCCGCCGAACAGTTTTTCGACACCGGCTTGCCGCTGTTGCGCAAGCAAACCCTGGCCGACCTGATCGCCGCGCATTCCCCCTTGTTTCAACTGGTAGCCCAGGCCGCCGAGCGTAACGCTTCCGCCGCCGAACGCGATATCGATCTGTCGACGCCTAAGCATGGCGAACGGGTCGCCGACGTGACGGTGACGCCGGTAGCGGAGCCGGAAGGCGCCATGCTGCTGACCTTCCAGGAGCGCAGCCTGGCCCAGCGCATGGACCGCCAATTGATGGCGCGCGGCGCGGTACGCTCGATGCACGGCATGGCCGCGGTCCTGGCCCATGAGATCAAGAATCCGCTGGCGGGCATTCGCGGCGCGGCGCAGTTGCTGGAGGAAGCCCTGGCGCCGGAAGAGCGCGAGATGACGCAACTGATCGTCGCCGAAGCCGATCGCATCCGCGGACTGATAGACCGGATGGAGAGTTTCGGCGATACCCGCGGCTTCACCCGCAACGCCGTCAATATTCACGAAGTGCTGGACCGGGTGCGCAAGGTCGCCGAATCCGGCTTTGCCCGCGGCGTCACCATTCTGGAGAATTTCGACCCTTCGCTGCCGCCGGTGTCCGGCGATCGCGACCAGTTGATCCAGGTGTTTCTCAATCTGGTGCGCAACGCCGCCGATGCGCTGCCGGAAACGGGCGGCGAGATCACGCTGACCACCGGCTATCGTCCCGGCGTCAAGTTTGGTGCCGGCCTGGCGGGCGAGCGCGTGTCGCTGCCGCTGGAAGTGACGGTGCGCGACAATGGTTCGGGCGTGCCCACCGATCTTCTCCCCTATATTTTCGATCCCTTCGTCACCACCAAGGTGCATGGCTCCGGACTGGGGCTGGCGCTGGTGGCCAAGATCGTGGGCGACCATGGCGGGGTGATCGCGTGCGATTCGGTTTCTGGACGCACCATTTTTCGCGTGTTGCTGCCGCAATCGCGCGCCGGGGAGAGCTGATCATGGCGG
>DATEIA010000093.1:0-11167 GCA_035279305.1 Rhizomicrobium sp. | reverse complement strand
GGTCTACACCACGGTCATTCCCAGAAACGTGCGTATTTCCGAGGCTCCCAGCCATGGCGTGCCGGCGCTGGTCTATGACCTGCGCTGTCCGGGCAGCCAGGCCTATATCAAGCTGGCGGGGGAATTGATTCAGCGCGAACGCATCCGGGCCGCGGCATGAATCCCAATCAGGATCGCCCGCGCGGCTTGGGCCGCGGGCTCTCGGCTTTGATCGGCGATGAAGTCGCGGCGGTGAAAGGTGAACCGGTCGCTAAGAAAGATTTGCGCTCGCTGCCGGTGGCGTTCCTGCAGCCCGGGCGCTTTCAGCCGCGCATGAGTTTTGACGAGCAGCCGCTGGCCGAGCTGGCGGCGAGCATCCGGGAAAAGGGCGTCTTGTCGCCGATCCTGGTGCGGCCCATCGGTCCCGACCGCTATGAGATCGTGGCGGGTGAGCGCCGCTGGCGCGCCGCCCAGATCGCCAAGCTGCACGACGTGCCGGTGGTGGTGCGCGAGCTGCCTGACGACCAGGCGCTGGAGCTGGCGATCATCGAGAATGTCCAGCGCGCCGACCTGAACGCGATAGAGGAGGGGGCGGCCTACGAAGAGCTGATCACCAAGTTCGGCCGCACCCAGGAAGATGTGGCGCGGGAAGTCGGTAAAAGCCGTTCCCATGTTGCCAACACTGTTCGGCTGCTCAGGCTGCCCAACCAGGTTAAGGCGTGGATCCGGGAGGGCAAACTGACAGCTGGCCATGCCCGAACACTGTTAGCTGAGGCCGATCCGGAGGCCCGGGCGCGGGAATTGATCGAGGGCGCCTTGACCGTCCGCCAGGCCGAACAGCGTTCGGTTTCTAAGAAGAAGCCCGGTGGAAAACCTGCCAAGGACCCCAATATCGCGGACCTAGAAGCCAGTATTTCCAACCGTTTAGGGCTAAAAGTCCAGATTGTCCACAAAGGGGATAAAGGTGGGGAAATGCGGATTTCCTACAAATCCCTGGAGCAGCTAGACGAACTGACCCGGCGGCTCAGTAAGAACTAAGCGGTTCGACGCAGCGTCTCGGCCACATCGATGCGCCCGTCATACAGCGCCCGGCCCACCACCACGCCTTCGATATTGGGCTCTTTCGCAGCCAGCAGGGCGTCGATGTCGGCGATGGAGCCGACCCCGCCGGAGGCAATCACCGGAATGGACAGGCTGCGGGCGAGGGCGGCGGTCGCGGCAACATTCACGCCCTTGAGCAACCCGTCGCCGTCAATATCGGTGAACAGAATGGCGGCCACTCCGGCATCCTCAAACCGCTTGCCCAATTCCAGCGGGGCCAATTCGCTCACCTCGGCCCAGCCTTGGGTGGCGATCCTGCCGCCCTTGGCGTCGGCGCCCACCACGATCCGGCCGGGGAATTTGCGGGCGGCGTCTTTGACAAATTGCGGATCGGTGAGGGCGGCGGTGCCCAGGATGACCCGGGTGATGCCGGCCGCCAGCCAGGCCTCAACCGCCGCCATGTCGCGGATGCCGCCGCCCAACTGAATGGGAAGGGTGATGGCGGCGCGGATGGATTTGATGGCGTCGGTATTTGCGCTGCGACCGGCAAAGGCGCCGTTCAGATCGACGCAATGCAGCCATTGAAAGCCCTGGGCCGCGAAGCTCTGCGCCTGGGCGGCGGGATCGGTGTTGAACACCGTGGCGTCTTCCATCATGCCCTTTTTCAGGCGGACGCAGACACCGTCCTTCAGGTCGATAGCGGGGAATATGATCATGGCTTTTGCACTCGTGGCCTCATGCTTCGACAGTCGTTAGCGGCAGCGTAGTGCGACCAGCATGAGGATTTATATTTATTTCCTCACCCTGAGCTTGCCGAAGGGTGAAGGCGGAAAGCTGGTTCATGGCCGCCAGCGCAAAAAATTCTCGAGCAGCTTCAGCCCGGTAGCCTGGCTCTTTTCCGGATGGAATTGGGTGCCGACCATATTCTCATTGCCCACCATGGCGGTCAGCGCCCCGCCATAATCGCATGTTGCGATCAGATCGTCCGGCAGCACCGGTTTCAGCTGAAAACTATGGACGAAATAGGCATGGGCCCCCGGCGCGATGCCATTGAGCAAGGCATGATCCTGCTCGATCTTCAGTTCATTCCAGCCCATATGCGGGATTTTGAGAGCGGGCCCACCTTCAATTGAAGAGGACGGCGTGATCTTGACCACTTCGCCGGCGATCCAGCCCAGCCCGGCATGGCGGCCGAACTCCACCCCCACCGTGGCCATCAACTGCATCCCGACGCAGATGCCCAGGAAGGGGGCACCTTCCTTCAGTACTTTCTCGCGCAGGGCCTCGACCATGCCCGGCACCGCCGACAGGCCTTTCATGCAATCGGCAAAGGCGCCGACACCCGGCAGCACCACGCGCTCGGCGTCCAACACGGCCTGCGGATCGGCGGCGGTGACAATGTCAATCTTTCCATTGGCGGCGCGCGCCAAGGCCTTCGCCGCACTGGCGAGGTTGCCGGAGCCGTAATCGATCAGGGCCACGCTGGACATGGGCGGTCGTATAAAGGCTCCAAATCCAATTGTCGAAGCGGAAAATCCCCGCGATGGGCCCTCCCATCGTTACGCTTGACGTAACGAGTACAACCGGATACGATCCATACATGATCCTGGGCTACCGCGATGCGCGCACCGAACGCTTCGCCCGTGGCGAAAGGGTCAAACAGTTCGAGCCATTCCGTCATCAGGCGGAAAACCGGCTGGTCCGATTAGAAATCGCTACCAGCCTGGGCGAAGTGGCGGCGCTTCGCGGCAACCGCCTGGAAAAATTGAGCGGCGACCGCAAGGGGCAGTGGAGCATGCGGATCAACGATCAATGGCGTATCTGTTTCAAATGGGCTGAAGGCGCGCCAGGACCAAGTGATGTTGAGATCGTGGACTATCATTGAGGTGTGACATGGCGCGTACCCCTATTCATCCTGGTGAAATCTTGCGTGAAGAACTGGAAGTTCTCGGCATGACCGCCGCCGAATTTGCCCGGCAGTTGAATGTGCCGACCAATCGCATCACCGGAATCCTCAATGAAAAGCGCGCGGTCACCGCTGACACCGCGCTGCGCCTGGGCCATTGGTTCGGCACCAGCGCCGACATGTGGCTCAATCTGCAAAAACTTTATGAGCTTCGCCTTGCCGAAAACAAGAAGGGCGCGGAGATCAGAAAGCTGCCCAAGCGCAAGGCGGCTTAGTCACCGGAGGGTGAACGGCGAACTCTCGGCAACTAAGAGAGGTGGGCCTAGAGCAAAATAATTTCAGATGGAATCGTACTCTCTCACCCTTCGACAAGCTCAGGGTGAGGAAATAAGTTAATCCTCATGCTGGTCGCACTACGCTGCCGCTAACGACTGTCGAAGCATGAGGCCAGAGCGATTACGCTTGAACGCAACTTGCTCTAATTATCGTCCATCTTCAGCGCGGCGATGAAGGCTTCCTGGGGAATCTCCACTTTGCCGAACTGGCGCATCTTCTTCTTGCCTTCTTTCTGCTTGTCCAAGAGCTTGCGCTTGCGGGAAATGTCGCCGCCATAGCATTTGGCGGTGACATCCTTGCGCAGCGCTGAAAGCGTTTCGCGCGCGATCACCTTGCCGCCGATCGCGGCCTGGATCGGAATCTTGAACATGTGGCGCGGGATCAGGTCTTTGAGTTTTTCGCACATCGCCCGACCCCGGCCTTCGGCGCGCTGGCGGTTGACGATCATGGAGAGCGCATCCACCGGATCGTCATTGACCAGGATGGACATCTTCACCAGGTCACCTTCTTCGTATTTTTCGATGTGGTAGTCGAAGCTGGCATAGCCGCGGCTAACGCTTTTCAGCCGGTCGTAGAAATCGAACACCACTTCGTTCAGCGGCAGCATATAGATCACCATGGCACGGTTGCCGGCATAGGTGAGCTCGACCTGGCGCCCGCGCCGGTCCTCGCACAGTTTCAGCACGCTGCCCAAATACTCATCCGGCACCAGCACGGTGGCCTTGATCCAGGGCTCTTCGATGCGGTCGATATAGGTCACGTCCGGCATGTCGGCCGGATTGTGCAATTCCTTCATCGTGCCGTTGTTCATATAGATGTGATAGATCACGGACGGCGCGGTGGTGATCAGGTCGAGATTGAATTCCCGCTCCAGCCGCTCGCGCACGATTTCCAGATGCAGCAAACCTAAAAAGCCGCAGCGGAAGCCAAAGCCCAGGGCGGCGCTGGATTCGGTTTCATAGGTAAAGCTGGCGTCGTTGAGATGCAGCTTGCCCAACGCCTCGCGCAGGTCTTCGAACAACGCCGCGTCCACCGGAAACAAGCCGCAGAACACCACCTGCTGCGCCGGCTTGAAGCCGGGCAGGGGCGTTTCGGTTCCCCGGCGCTCATCGGTGATGGTGTCGCCGACCTTGGTATCGGCCACCTGTTTGATCTGGGCGGTGATATAACCGACCTCGCCGGGCCCCAGGCGCTCGACGCCAACCTTCTTGGGCTTGAACACGCCGATCTGTTCCACTTGATAGACGGCATCGGCGGCCATCATGCGGATCTTCTGGCCCTTCTTGAGTTCGCCATCGATGATGCGCACCAGCACCACCACGCCCAGATAGGCGTCGTAATAGGAATCGATCAGCAGCGCTTTGAGCGGCGCATCCAGCACGCCCTTGGGCGGGGGCAGCCGCTTGACCACCGCTTCCAGCACCTGGTCGATGTTCAGCCCGGTCTTGGCGCTGATCGGTACCGCCTCGCTGGCGTCCAGCCCGATCACATCCTCGATCTGCTGCTTGACTCGTTCGGGTTCGGCGGCGGGCAGGTCGATCTTGTTGAGGACCGGCACGATCTCCAGCCCGGCATCGATCGCCTGATAGACATTGGCCAGGGTCTGGGCTTCCACCCCCTGGCTGGCGTCGACCACCAGCAGCGCGCCTTCGCAGGCGGCCAGACAGCGGCTGACCTCATAGCCGAAGTCCACATGGCCGGGCGTGTCCATCAGGTTCAACACATAGTCCTGGCCGTCGGCGGCGTGATAATCCAGCCGCACGGTCTGGGCCTTGATGGTGATGCCGCGCTCCCGCTCGATATCCATCGAGTCCAGGATCTGGTCCTTCATTTCCCGGCTGGAGACCGTGCCGGTGAACTGGATCAGCCGGTCGGCCAGAGTCGACTTGCCATGGTCGATATGGGCGACGATGGAGAAATTGCGGATTTTGGAAAGATCGGCCATTTGCGGGGGGGTGTTAGCAGAAGCCCCGCCCCCCTCCAACAGTGTTTTTCCGGCTATAACCGCCCCATGCTGCACTACCTCTATCTGGATTATGGGGGCCTGGCCCGATACCGGCGGGAACTGAAATACAGCCTGATCTCGCTGCGTCAGGAACTAGGGGAGGCGCCCGATGCCCGGATCGCGGTCTATACCGACGCGCCATCGGTCTATGCCCGCTGGCCGGTGGAGGTGGTGGACATTGCGGGCCAGATCCAGGACTGGTCGGGCTCCGGGCTTTACCATCACCGCATCAAGCCGGCGGTGGTGCTGGATGCCCTGAAGCGCTTTGACGGCCCGGTCTGTTTTGTCGACAGCGACTCCATCGTCAAGCCCGGCTTCCATGCCGAGGTGGTGGAAAAAATGGCGCCGCAGGAGGTCTGCCCCACTACCAAGAACACCGTGGTGATGAACCATTTCGAGCTGTGCAACCCCTTTCCCCCCCTCAAGGGCTTTCGCACCCGGCTGCCCCATCTGGGTTCCTACCGCTACGACACCGCCAATAGCTGGATGTTCAATTCCGGTCTGATCGGGGTGTCGCCGGTGCATGTGCCGGTGATGGAGGATACCCTGGCCTTCATCGATGCCCTGATCGGACGGGCGCGCAAATTCCCCACCATCGAGCAGTTGGCGCTCAGCGAGGTGGCGCGGCTGAACCAGATTCCCATCGCTGAAGTGAAGGATACGTTCCTGCATTACTGGCAGGGTCGGCGGCGCATCTATATGGCCAGCCAAATCCAGAAAAGTCTATCGCACGATTGGAACGACCTGACGCCGCCCAAGGCATGGGAACAGATGAACTACTGGAAGATTCGCGCCTATAACTATTATTACGGCATCACTCACATGTTCTCCGGTTGGTCGAAATGAAGAATGCAGCAACCGAATTGTGGCCCGGCCAATCCGTACCACTGCTCAAGGCATTGCATATCCTTACCCACAATGGCGGACTGAACGCCGATTCCCGGCGCAAGCTGAAGCAAGTTCAGCACCTGGCGCAGCTGATCAAACCCGCCATCGATGAGGCGTTGAAAGAGAAAGAACAGCCGGTGTTGGCTGACCTAGGCGCGGGCAAGTCCTATCTGGGGTTCATTCTCTATGATCTGTATTTCGCAGCCGCCGGGCGCGGGCGCGTGGTCGCGGTGGAAGCGCGCGCAGAACTGGTTGGAACCGCCAGGAAGATCGCCGCCGAAAGCGGCTTTGACCGCATGGATTTCGTCGAAGGCAAGATCGCGCAAAGCGCGCTGGGCGCGGTGGACATCGTGACGGCCCTTCATGCCTGTGATACCGCCACCGACGAAGCCATCCTGTTCGCGCTTCGCCATGAGGCGAAATTCGTGGCCTTGGTGCCCTGTTGCCAGGCGGAAGTGGCGCGGGAATTGGAAAGCGTGAAGGGGCCGTTGGATCAGATGTGGCGGCACGGCGTTCAGCGCCGGGAATTCGGGGCGCAACTGACCAATGTGCTGCGCGGGCTGTTTTTGGAAGCCCACGGTTATAAGGTGCGGGTGACAGAGTTTACCGGCTTCGAACATACCCAGAAGAATGAGATGATCTTTGCCGAACGCCACCAGCGTTCCAACCCCCGCGCAAGGGGTGAGTTCGAGAAATTGGTGAAAGAAGTTGGTGCCGTGCCTAACCTGCTGAGAGATGCGTTGGCCTCTCATGCTTCGACAGGCTCAGCATGAGGACTTTATTTCAATCCTCACCCTGGTCGCGCTACGCTGTCGCTAGCGACTGTCGAAGGGTGAGGGTTAGGACCGCAACGTCGCGCCCAGCTTCAGCGCCGCTGCGACGATCTTCTGCGCCAGGGCTTCGATTTCGGCATCGGTAAGCGTGGCGTCCTTTGGTTGGATGCGCACCGCCACCGCGATGGATTTTTTGCCTTCCGGCACGCCTTTGCCTTCATAGATATCGAACACCGAAACGGTATCGATCAGGTTGCGGTCGGCAAGTTTGACCGCCTTGACGATCTCGCCAGCCGCCACGCCCGCATCGACCACAAAGGCGAAATCGCGCTCGATGGCCTGATAGGGCGAGGGCGCGAACAGGGGCTTGGCCTTGCCTTTGGTTTTGGTGTCGGGAATGGCGTCCAGGAAGATTTCAAATCCGGCGGCAGGGACTTTGAGATCGAACGCCGCCAGCACTTTGGGATGCAGTTCGCCAAATTGGGCGATCACCTTGGGGCCCATGGCAATGGTGCCGCTGCGGCCCGGGTGATACCAAGCAGGCGCGCCCTGGGTGATGGGCGCGGACATGGGCGCACCGGTGATGGCTTCGAGGCTCCCCAGCAGGTCGGCTTTCACCGCAAACAGGCCGGACGCCTCGCCGCCCTTCTCCCAGTGACGCTCGGGGTTGCCGGTGCGGATGGCGGCAGCCACAGTCTTTTGGGCTTCGGGCACGCCGGAGTCGAAAGCCGCGCCGATCTCGAACAATTGCAGATTGGAGAAACCACGCGCCGCATTGCGCGAAGCTGCTGCCAGCAGGGACGGCAGGACCGATGGCCGCAGCGCATCCAGGTCCGATGCGATGGGATTGGAAAGCTGGCGCGCACCATCGCCGCCACCAAACAGTTTGGCCTGATCGCGGGCGATGAAGGAAAAACTCACGGTTTCGTTGAAGCCGCGTGTGGCCAGGGCGCGGCGGGCGGTGCGGCTGCGGCGCTGCGCCTTGGACAGAACCGGCGCTGCCACGGCGCTCGTGCGCGTTAATGCCACCGATGGCACATCGGCAAGGCCGTGAATGCGCACCACTTCTTCCACCAGATCGGCCGGGCCGTCCACGTCATGGCGCCAACTGGGCGGCACCACGTGCAAACTGCCGTGATCCTCGACCACAAAACCCAAATCCTGCAGGATGCCGATGATCTGTTCGCGGGCTACCCGGATACCGCCAAAGCTTTCGACCAGGGCCGGATCGAACAGGATCGGCTTGTGCGGCGGAGGCAAGGCGCCCGCGATCACCACATCCGACGCTTCGCCGCCGCACCATTCCAAAATATATTGGGTACAAAGCTCCAGCCCGGGCAGCACGAATTGCGGGTCCACACCGCGCTCAAAACGATAGCGCGCGTCCGAGATGATGGCTTGCTTGCGGCCCGCGCGCGCGATGCGCGCCGGATCGAACCAGGCGGATTCGATGAAGACATTCTTGGTGTCCTTGAAGCTGCCGGTGTCCATGCCGCCCATGATGCCGGCAATCCCGCGGGCAAAACTGTCGTCGGCAATGACGATGGTTTCACCGTCCAGCACATAGGTTTTTTCGTCCAGCGCCAGCACTTGCTCATGATCCTTGGCCATGCGGGCATGCAGATTGCCGCTGAGTTTATCGGCGTCGAACACATGCAGGGGCCTGCCGCGATCCTGGGAAATCAGATTGGTGGCATCCACCAGGGCCGAGATCGATTTCATGCCCACGCTTTTCAGCCGGTCTTGCACCCATTTTGGGGCGGGGCCGTTTTTGACGCCACGGATCAGCCGCCCGGCAAAAATCGGGCAGGCGTCCTTGTTCTGGGGCGTGAAATCCAAAGTGATTTTCTTGGGCGAGGGAAATTTACCCGCCACCGGCTGAACCTTGTCGGCCTTGAGCCTGCCCAAGCCGCTGGCGGCGAGATCGCGCGCGATACCATAAACACTTGCCGCGTCGCCGCGATTGGGCGTTATCGAAACGTCGAACAAAGGATCGTTGGCCAGCAGGCCCGCATCCACCAGCGCCGCCACCACCGGCGTGCCCGTCTTGGCGCCCGTTTTCAGCTCGATGATGCCGTCATGATCTTCGCCCAAGAGCAATTCGCGCGCCGAGCACATCATGCCGCGGGATTCCACGCCCCGGATGGTGCCCAGCTTGAGCACATCGCCCGTGGCGGGAATGGTGGTGCCGGGCCTGGCCAGCACCACCTTGATCCCGGCCCGTGCATTGGGCGCGCCGCAAACGATTTGCAGCATGTCCGCACCGTCGCTGACCCTGCACAGGCGTAATTTGTCGGCATTGGGATGTTTCTCGGCGGCAACGACTTCGCCGACGATAAAATCCTTCAGCGCCGCGCCCGGATCGGCGATGCTTTCCACTTCCAGCCCGATGGCGGTCAGCCGCGCGCCGATGGTCTTGGCGTCGGCGTCCGTGTCGAGATGTTCTTTTAGCCAGGACAGCGTGAATTTCATCTGGACAGTCCGCCATCCAAGGTCGGAATATCGAGCGCCGCAAAGCCGTAATGCTTTAGCCAGCGCAGGTCGGATTCAAAAAAGCTGCGGATATCGGGCATGCCGTATTTCAGCATCGCCATGCGGTCCAACCCGAAACCGAAGGCAAAGCCCTGATACTTGGCGGAATCGATGCCGCAATTCTCCAGCACCTTGCGATGGACCATGCCCGAGCCGCCCAGTTCCAGCCAGTCATTGCCGCTGCCGAACGTGATCTTGCCCGGCACGCTGCGGTCGCAGCGCATGTCCCATTCCAGCGACGGCTCGGTGAAGGGAAAGAAGCTGGGCCGGGCGCGCAGCTCGATCTGGTCGATTTCAAAAAACGCTTTGCAGAACTGCTCCACCGTCCATTTCAGATGACCCAGATGAATGCCCTCATCCACCACCAGCGCCTCGACCTGATGGAACATGGGCGAATGGGTGGCGTCGCTGTCGACGCGATAGGTGCGTCCCGGCGAAATGATGCGGATGGGTGGTTTGCCGTTCAGCATGGTACGCACCTGCACCGGCGAAGTGTGGGTGCGCAGCACATGCGATGAGCCGTCCGCTTGCGGTGCCACGTAAAAAGTATCCTGCATCTGGCGCGCGGGATGGTCGGGTGGAATGTTCAGCTTGGTGAAATTGTAGTCGTCGAACTCCACGTCCGGGCCTTCGGCGACGCCAAAGCCCAGATCGGCGAAGATCGCGACCACCTCTTCCAGAACCTGTGAGATGGGATGAACGGTGCCGTTGTTCTCGGGCAGGGCGGGCAGGGTGACGTCGAGCTTTTCCGATGCCAGCCGCGCGTCCAGCGCCATGTCGGCCAGCGCGGCCTTGCGCGCGGCGATGGCTTCGGTGACGGCGTCTTTCAAGCCGTTGAATTTGGGGCCCTGAATCTTGCGCTCGTCCGGCGACAGACCGCCCATGGTGGCGAGCAGGGCGCTGACCGATCCTTTCTTGCCCAGGGCCGCCACGCGCATGGCCTCCAGCGCGGCCTCATCGGCGGCGCCGGCCACGGCGGCGAGTATCTCGGACTGAAGGGCGGCGATATCGGTCATGCAAACTCCGGGTGGGACTGACCGGCGGGCGCAAGGGCCCGCCGAATCTCCGGTGAAGTCTGCTTAGGACTTTGAAGCCTGATCCACCAGAGCCTTGAACGCGGCGGGCTCGTGGATCGCCAGATCGGACAGGACCTTGCGGTCGATCACGATCCCGGCGCCGGCGAGCCCGGCGATAAATCGGCTATAGGTGACCCCATGCTCGCGCACGGCGGCGTTGATGCGCTGGATCCACAAGGCGCGGAAATTGCGCTTCTTCTCTTTGCGGCCGATATAATTGTGCTGCAGCGACTTATCGACCGCGGCATTGGCCGTGGTGATGTTGTTCTTGCGGCGGCCGCGCATGCCCTTGGCCTGCTTGAAGACCTTCTTGCGGCGGGCGTGGCTGGGAACGGAACGGGGTGAACGGCTCATGGTTTAGATCCCCCCGCCATACGGCATCCAGCGCTTGACGCGCCTGGTTTCGGACTCTGACAGGGCGTCCATGCCGCGCAGGTCGCGGGTGCGCGCCGGCGAATTGTTGATCAAGCGGTGGCGCTTGCCGACCTGGTGGGTCTTGATCTTCCCGCTTTTCGTGATTTTGAAGCGCTTCTTAGCGCCCGATTTGGTCTTCATCTTGGACATTTTGCTTTTCCTTGTGGGGCATTTAAGCCCGGGTAGCGTTTGGGGCTGCCACGGCATGTCCGGCCGG
>DATEIA010000092.1:0-3720 GCA_035279305.1 Rhizomicrobium sp. | reverse complement strand
CGCGAGATTCGCGAACCGGCCTTCGGCATGGGCCTGGAAGGACTGATCCGGTCTCGCGGCGGCGATGTGTCCGGCATTCTCAACGGCATCGACCCGAAAATCTGGAATCCGCAAAGCGATGCCGCGCTGGCGGCCCGTTATGACAGTCACAGCCTTAACATGCGGCGCGCCAACAAGCGCGCCATCGAAAGCGGTTTCGGCCTGACACAAGGCGATGGACCGCTGTTCACGGTCATCAGCCGGCTGTCCTGGCAGAAGGGCATGGACGTCCTGGCCGAACAACTCGACACCTTGGTCGCGCTGGGTGGCCGGCTCGCTTTGCTGGGCACGGGCGAAGTGGCCCTGGAAGCGAAATTCCGTGCGGCGGCAAGCCGTCATCCGGGACGCATCGCGGTGGCCTTGGGCTATGACGAAAAGCTTTCCCATCTGCTCCAGGGCGGGGCCGACGCCATTCTGATTCCCTCGCGCTTCGAGCCCTGCGGCCTTACCCAGCTCTACGGCCTGGCCTATGGCTGCGTGCCCGTGGCGGCCCGTACCGGCGGGCTGGGCGACACCATCATCGACGCCAATGAAGCCGCCCTGGCGCAGGGTGTGGCGACAGGCATCCTGTTCGATTCCGTCACCAACGAAGGCGTGGCCAATGCCCTGCAACGGGCGGTGTCGCTCTATACGAGCCGCGACGCCTGGTGCCGGATGCAGGTGCAAGGCATGGCGGCCGATTTTTCCTGGCACCAGAGCGGCGCGCGCTATGCCGAGCTCTATGCCAAGCTGACGCGCCCACCGGCATGAGCATTGCGCTGGGGGTGAGCCACATCGCAGGGGGTACGCAATTTGCCGTCACGGCCCGGGACGCCGAGCGTGTCGAGCTTTGCCTGTTTGAAGGAAAAAGGGAGATCCGGCTGGCGATGCAGCGGCGGGACGGCGTTCACATCGCCGTTGCCGATATCGCGCCGGGCCAGCGCTATGGCTATCGCGCCCATGGCCCCTGGGCGCCCGAACAGGGGCTGATGTTCGATTCCACCAAGCTGCTGCTGGATCCCTATGCGACACGGTTGGACAGCCGGTTTCAATATGACGCCCGGCTGTCGCTGCGCGGCGTCGACACCGCCCAGCTGGTGCCCAAGGCGATCGTGCCGGCGCCGATGGATGTGGCGGCCCCGCCGCCGCCGGTCTTCACCCCGGGCGGGCTGATCTATGAGTTGAATGTCCGCGGCTTCACCCAGAAGCATCCCGCCGTGCCGCCGCAATTGCGGGGCACCATCCGGGCGTTGGCGCATCCAGCGATCATCGCGCACTTCAAGAAACTCGGTGTGAACGCGATCGAGTTGATGCCGATCGTCGCCTGGATCGACGAACGGCATCTGCCGCCGCTGGGCCTGCGCAATGCCTGGGGCTACAATCCGGTTGTGCCCATGGCGATAGACCCCGGCCTTGCACCGGGAGGTCTGGAGGAGTTGGAAGACACCGTGGTGGATCTGCGGCGCGCCGGCATCGGCGTGATCCTCGACCTGGTGCTGAATCATACCGGGGAATCCGATCTGCGGGGGCCGACTTTAAGCCTGCGCGGTCTGGACAATCGCTGCTATGCCCGCACGCCGGACGGCGCCCCGGTCAACCATGCCGGGACAGGCAATATCCTGGATGCGTCCGACAGCGTGGTGCGCGCCATGATGCTCGCCACGTTGCGCCATTTCGCCCGCCTGGGCGTGGACGGCTTCCGCTTCGACCTTGCCACCATCCTTGCCCGTTCGCCGGGCTTTGATCCTCGCGCCCCGATTTTTGCCGAGATCGCGAATGATCCGCTGCTGCAGGGCCGCATCATGATCGCCGAGCCTTGGGACGTGGGACCGGAAGGATACCGACTGGGCCAATTTCCGGACGGCTGGCTGGAATGGAACGATCGCTATCGCGACGATGTGCGCCGCTTCTGGCGCGGCGATGGCGGCACCCTGGGACGTTTGGCGACCCGCATGACCGGCTCTTCCGACATATTTTCCGGAAAAGATTCGCGCAGCGTGAATTTTGTCGCCTCCCATGACGGCATGACGCTTGCCGATACTGTTTCCTATGCGGTCAAGCACAATGGAGAAAATGGCGAGAATAACCGCGATGGCCAGGATGAGAATTTTTCCTGGAACAATGGAACCGAAGGCGCTAGCCAAGACCCGGAAATTCTAAGCCGCCGCCAAGCCGACATGCGGGCCCTGCTTGCCACTTTGTTCGCGTCCCGCGGAACCATCCAATTGACGGCGGGCGATGAATTCGGACACAGCCAGGGCGGCAACAACAATGCCTATGCGCAAGACAATGACATAACCTGGATCGATTGGGCGGAGCGCGATACCGGACTGGAGGATTTTGTCGCCGCCTGCGCCGCCCAGCGTGCTTGCCTGCCATCCGGCGCGGAGTTTGTGGCCAGCGCCGACTGGTACGATCTGGACGGCGCCCCCATGACGCCCGAGACATGGGAAAATCCGCAAACCAAGGGGTTTGAGGTCCATATCCCCATGAACGGCGGAGACATCCTGTCCATACGGGTCGACCGCCGTGCCAGAACCTGCGTCCTGCGGCGCGAAACGCGCGGCTGATACGTCAGCCGGACGCGGCGCGCTTTGCGTCCAGCATGGCCGCCACTTGCTTTGCCAGATTGTCGGGGTCGAACGGCTTGCGGAGGATGACGGAAGGCGACAAGTCCTCCGGCGGTTGTGCGCGGACATAGCCGGTCAGAAAAAGCAGCCCAAGACCGGGCCGCAACTGCCGCGCGGAACGGGCCAGGGAGAAGCCGTCAAGTTGCGGCAAGCGGATATCGCTGACGATCAGGTCCAGACCTGGACGATGTTGGATCAGCTCCAGGGCAGCTTGACCGTCGGCCGCCTCGAAAACGGTATGGCCGCAAGTCCGCAGCGTCTCGACGACCAGAAGCCTGACGATCGCTTCGTCTTCCGCGACCAATATTTCGGCCATTGCGCGCCCCGCGCCTTTTCCTGGCTCGCCCGCGACGGCGAACTGCGATCGGCCCTTCGTTGGCGATCGCGGTTATACCGTCAGGCCACTTTGCGCGCCGGCTTATGAAAGAACAGCGCTTGCGCGACCGTGGCCTGGATGGATTCGGGAAGGAACGGCTTGGCAACCAGATAGGTCGGCTCCGGCCGTTCCCCGGTCAGCAGTTTTTCCGGGTAAGCCGTGACGAAGATGATCGGAATATCGAAACTGTCGAGAATTTGCGAGACCGCATCGATACCCGAGCCGCCTTCGCCCAGATTGATGTCCGCCAGCACCAAGCCGGGCCGTTCCACCAGAGCCTTGGCGACCGCCTCGTCGCGCGTGGCGGCGACCGCCACCACCTTATGGCCCAACTCGCTGACCAGGGTTTCGAGGTCGAGCGCGATAATCGGCTCGTCTTCGATGATAAGGACACGCGTGGCGAGCTGGCGCTCGATCAAGCCCTGCGCTTCGATGATGGAGCGTTCGACCGATTCCGGTGTCTCGTCCACGATGAAGGCGGTTTCGTTGACGCTGAAGCCCTCCACCGCCGTCAGCAGCAGGATCGCCCTTTGCTCGGCGTCAAGCTGGGCCAGCCGCCCCGAGGGATCCGACGTGGCAGTCCCTTTGCCCGCCCCTACGGCGATTTCATCCTCGATATGTCCGGACGCGCTCGACCAGATGGCATGAAAGACCTTGTACAACCCGGCCCGGACGGACATTCCGGGGTCAACCTCC
>DATEIA010000091.1:0-10401 GCA_035279305.1 Rhizomicrobium sp. | reverse complement strand
AGACCGAACAGGTGACGGTGGACCGGGTGATCCTGGCCATGGGCATTGTCGGCAATGTCGAAAATCTGGGCTTGGAAGCCGCCGGCATCAAGGTCGACCGCACCCATGTCGTCGCGGGCAAATATGGCGAGACCGGCGTCGATGGCGTGTGGGCGATCGGCGATCTGGTCGGCGCCCCCTGGCTGGCGCACAAGGCGATGCATGAAGGCGTGATCGTGGCCGAGAAGATCGCGGGCGTGAAGGGCGTGCATCCGCTCGACACATCGAACGTGCCGGGCTGCACCTATTGCTGGCCGCAGGTCGCGTCGGTCGGCCTGACCGAAGCCAAGGCCAAGGAAACGGGCCGCAAGATCAAGGTGGGCAAGTTCCCCTTTATCGGCAACGGCAAGGCCATCGCCCTGGGCGAGGCCGACGGGCTGGTCAAGACCGTGTTCGATGCGCAGACCGGCGAGCTCTTGGGCGCGCATATGATCGGCGCGGAAGTCACCGAGCTTATTCAAGGTTATGTGATTGCCAAAACCGGTGAGCTGACCGACCAGGAACTCAGCCACACCATCTTCCCACATCCGACGTTATCCGAAATGATGCATGAGGCTGTGCTCGCTGCGGATGGAGCAGCGCTTCATATCTGATTTTTGATGGTCGCGCCGCGAGGCCCTCGCTACGCTCGGGTTCGCGGTCGCTCCGCGGAGATGATGCATGAAGCGGTGATCGCGGCCGACGGCGCGGCGCTGCATATTTGAATTTTGTCATTCCCGTACCCCGGTCCGCGCAAAGCGCGGCCGGAGTATAAACTCCAGCGGGAATCCAACTGGTATCCCGGACAACCAAAGTTGGATGCCCGCGTGCGCGGGCATGACAAGAGAGGTTAGTTGAGCAACCGCTTGACATCCTCCGCCATCGCCGTCGCGTCGGATGTGTCGGTGGTGACCAGGCGGGCGCGACCATCGCGGTCGAAGAAGAACACCGCGTTGGAGTGGATCACTTCGTAAGGCGGGCCTTTTTTGACTTCATAGGCGACGCGATAGGTGCGGGCGAGGGTGGCGAGTTGATTGGCCGTGCCGCGCAATCCCACCGCCTGGGAGGTGAAGGCCTTGGCATAGTCCGCCATTACGGCATCGGTATCGCGCTCGGGATCGACGGTGACGAACAGGATGCGCACGTCGGGGCTGCCCACTTTCGCCGCCATGTCGGTGAGATTGGCCAGGGTGGCGGGGCAGACATCGGGGCAGTGGGTATAGCCGAAAAACAGCGCCACCACTTTGCCGCGATACGCCTCTGCCGAAACCGGCCTGCCGTCCGCCGTCATCCGGAAATCCAGCCTGGGCATGGCGCCGGAAATATCGGTCATATGCCAGCTTGGCTTGGAGCAGCCGAACAGGGCCAGCATTGCGAAAATCAGGGTTGCGGTGCGCATGGGCCGCGTCCTTATCACGCTGGGCGAGGGGGCACGAGGTGCATATTATCGCGGCCCATGTATGTGCCCGATCATTTCCGCGAGGACCGGCCCGAGGTGCTGCACGATGCCGTGCGGCGGATCGGCTTTGCCACGCTGGTGACGCAGGGACTTGAGGCCAATCATCTGCCCATGCTGCTGGGCAACGGCGTGCTGCGCGGCCATGTCGCCCGCGCCAATCCGGTGTGGAAGGTGGGCGCTAGTGAGGCGTTGGCGATCTTCCTGGGGCCGCATGCCTATGTCTCGCCCAACTGGTACCCCAGCAAGGCCGCAACGGGAAAAGCGGTGCCGACCTGGAATTACATCACCGTGCATGCGCGTGGGCTGATCGACTGGGTGCAGGACCCCGATTGGCTGCGCGCCCATGTTTCCGCGCTCAGCGGCGCCAACGAAGCGGGCAGGCAGCAGCCCTGGAAGATCACCGATGCGCCGTCCGGCTATATCGACGGATTGGTGCGCGCGATTGTGGGTTTCGAGCTGACGATTGCCAAACTCGAAGGCAAGTACAAGCTCAGCCAGAATCGCGACGCGGCCGATCATGCCGGGGCACGCGAGGGGTTGATGCGCGATGGTCATGAAGACCTGGCGCGGCTGATGAAGCGCTGATGCTGCGTTTGGACAAAGACTGGCTGAGATACGGCGCGCTGCTGGTCGTGGGCGCGGTGCTGTATTGGGTCTGCGCCCGTTATCCCGCCTATCTGCCCTTCTGGCTGCCCTGGGAATTTTCCTGGCCGATCTATCTGGCGACGGCGCTCACCTTGGCCTGGTTTTTCCATGGGCTGAAGATGTTGCCGAAAGACCGGCACCCGCCGCTATGGCGCTCGCTCTGTTTTGTGCTGGGCCTGGCCAGTTTCTGGATCGTGCTGCAGACCCGCATCGACTATTACGCCCAGCACATGTTCTTTGTGCACCGGGCGGCGCATTTCGTGCTGCATCATTTGGGCGCTTTCCTGATCGCGTTGGGCATGAGCGGGCCGGTCTTGTTCGCCGGTATGCCGGATTTCCTCAAACCCTTGGTGACGGCGCGCGCCGTTCAGTCCGTGATATCTTTCCTGCAGCATCCGGTGATGGCGGCGTTCTTATTCGTGGGGCTGCTCTATTTCTGGCTGATTCCAAGCCTTCACACCCGCGTGATGCTGGACGCCAATCTGTACGAGCTGATGAACTGGACCATGGCCATCAATGGCGTGATGTTCTGGGCCCTAATCCTGGACAGCCGCGCCAAGCCGCCGGCGCGGGCGAGCCACCTGATGCGCGCCGCCCTGATCCTGGTGATCGAGCTGCCCCAGATGGTGCTGGGTTCCATCCTGTCCCTGACCGAACGCGATATTTATCCGGTCTATACCATTTGCGGGCGGGTGCTGGACATGACCGCCCTGAACGACCAGCATTATGGCGGGCTGATCATCTGGCTGCCCGGCACCCTGACCAGTTTTGCCGCCATGATTGTGGTATTGGTGACCATGCGTTTGAACGAAGAGAATGGCCCTTGAGGAAAGTAAAAATGAAAAGGCTTGGTGTTGCGATTTTGCTGGCGACCACGGTAAGCGCCCAGGCCGCGCCGTTCGACGTCACCGGCGCCTGGTTCCGTTCCCTGCCGGGCAAGCTGCCGGCGGGCGGCTATTTCACCGCCCAGAACAATACGGGGCGTGAAGTCGCCATCACCGGCGCATCGTCCGCTGCCTGCGGCATGCTGATGATCCACCAGTCCTCCAACAAAGGCGGCATGACCAGCATGATGATGATGGAAGAAGTGAAGGTTCCGGCGGGCGGCAAGGTTGCCTTTGCGCCGGGCGGATATCACCTGATGTGCGAACAGCCCAAAATGAAGATCGGCGCCAAGGTGCCGGTGACCTTGCATCTGTCGGGCGGCAATTCGGCGACGGTGGCGTTTGAGGTCAGAGGGGCAAGCGGGAAGTGAACGACGGGTTGGACTAGGGTTGTAGCCAATGTCTTACCCAAACAATGGTAACCTCGGCGACCACCATCGCGAGAATACTCAAGCCAACGCCAAGTAGGCCGAGTATCCAGGCGTCAATACCGAACGGCGAAGCAAAGCGAAGCCCACCTAGCCACCCGATCGCAATAGCTAGAAAATAGATTACTTCCCGTTTGCTAGGCAGCCGCAGCAGTTTCTCATTCCTTGATCAGTCTCACAGTATCATAACTCCACATGTCATGGCCGGCCTTCGAGCCGGCCATCCATGGTGCAGCTTCTCGATGGATGGCCGGGTCAAGCCCGGCCATGACAAGTTGTGGAGGTGGCCGCGCGCGGCCGCTCGCTTGGGCTCGCGGCGTTCGTCGCTCAAAATGGTCCACTGGACCATTTCGTTCGCCTTCGGCGAACCGCTCCTCACTCAGCCTGCAGCTCCGCGAAGCTCACATGGCACGACCCGCCATGCTTCTGGAAATAGCGCTGGTGGCTTTCCTCGGCCTTCCAGAAGGTGGGGGCGGGCTCGATCTGGGTGACCACCGGCTGCTTCCACTTGCCCGAGGCTTCCGCCTTGGCCTTTTCCTCAGCGGCAATACGGGCTTGCTCCTCGCCATGGGTGAAGATCACCGAGCGGTACTGGGTGCCATGGTCCGGCCCCTGGCGGTTCTTCTGGGTGGGGTTGTGCATGCGGAAGAACAGATCGACCAGGCTGCGATACGCGACCTTGGCCGGGTCGAACGTCACCTCGACCACCTCCGCATGGTAGGTCTCGTCATTGCAGACCTGGCGGTAGGTGGGGTTCTGGGTGGTGCCGCCGGCATAGCCGGAGACCGCATCACTCACCCCGGGGACCTGGCGGAAGAAGTCCTCCACGCCCCAGAAGCAGCCCGCGCCGAACAGTGCCTTTTCCATCGGAAACCTCACTCTTGAATTGCCCCCATGATACGTCCGAAAGGCGCGGAGGTTACACCTCCACGCCTGTCATGCATTCCTGTCATGGCCGGGCCCTTTTTGGATTGAAGACGGGCCGGCCATCCATCGTGCCGCCGCGCAGGCTGATAAATGGATGGCGCGCATACGCTGCCGCTATGCGCCGGAGGCCGGCCATGACATATAGGCGGGGCGGAGGGGCAATTGCGATGGATGCGCCCGCCGGTTTCAACGGTTATAGAAGCACATGGCCACCGCCCATGTTTCTCTTGTCACCGAGCCGAATTTCGGCGCCCACTTCTTCCCATCCCACTTTAGCCTCTCGTTCTATCTCATTGTCCACGCAATGATTGTTCAGCCAGGGGAGGGGGTGCCGTGAACATCGTCATCATCGGCGCCGGGGTGGCCGGGCTGGGCATCGGCTGGCGACTTTTGCAGGCCGGTTGCGCGGTCACCATCCTGGAACGGACCCAGCCAGCCATGGGCGCTAGCTGGGCGGCGGCGGGCATGCTTGCGGTCACGGCGGAACTGGAAGAAGCCGGCGAAGCCGAGCGTGGTCTGGCGCTGCGCTCCCATGCCCTATGGCCGGGATTCGCCGCCGAACTGGAAGCCGCCAGCGGCCACCGGGTGTTCCTTAGCCGGGTGGGCGCGCTGCTGTTGGCCGCCGGCGGCGCCGCGCTTGAGGTGATGCGGTCTCGGGAACAAAGCGAGCTTCGCGTCCTGGACCGGGACCAGGCACGGACCCTGGTGCCGCTGCTGGGGGACGAAACAGTGGGCGGGCTGTGGTCGCCCCACGAAGCCCATGTTGACAACCGCGCCTTGGGCGAGGCGCTGGCCATCGCCTTCTTGAAAGCGGGCGGCGTACTCCATGCCCATGAAGCGGCGGTGACTATCGAGGCCGGCCCTGCCGTGCGCACGCCCTATCGCCTTTATGGCGCCGATGCGGTGGTGGTGGCGGCGGGCGCCTGGAGCGCGTTGCTGGCGGAAATTCCCATCCAGCCGGTCAAGGGCGAAGTGATCGCCCTGGCTCCTCCAAGAGGGACGCCCGCGCCGGACGCGGTCTTGCCGGTGCCGGTGGTGTGGGGTGAGGGCGTCTATTGCGTGCCGCGTCCGCATCTGGGTGAAGGCGGGCGGCTGCTGATCGGCGCGACGGTGCGGGAGGAAGGTTTCGATACCAAGCCCACGCCGGAAGGACGCGACCAGTTGTGGACGGCGGCCAGCAAGCTGATGCCGTCCTTGCGGGACTGGCAGCTGGCCGATCACTGGGCGGGCTTGCGTCCCAAAAGCCCCGACGGCTTGCCGCTGCTGGGCCCCTCCGACAGAGCAGGCGTGTTCGTGGCCGGCGGGCAGTATCGCAACGGCATCCTGTTCGCGCCCGCCATCGCCCAGGAGATGGCCGATATTGTCATGGGCAAGGGCGCGGCGATTGCCGATTTCGATCCCAGACGGTTCAAATCCTGAATACTTCCTCACCCTTCGACAGGCTCAGGGTGAGGATTAAAAAAACATCCTCATGCTGAGCTTGTCGAAGCATGAGGGGCTCATTTTGAGGAGATTTGCATGAGCGCGTTCGCGGTCGATCCCGTCATTCAGAAACTGACCCATCGATTGGCCGACTGGGCGCTCTGCCGGGTCTTTCTCTACAATGACTCCCGCTATCCATGGGGCCTGTTGGTGCCGCGCCGGGCCGGCGCCATCGAGATGTGCGATCTGGTCCCCGAGGACCAGGCCAAGCTGATGGCTGAGATCGTCAAACTGTCGGGCCTGATCCGCGCCCTGCCTGGGGTGGAAAAGCTCAATGTCGGAGCCTTGGGCAATAAGGTGCCGCAGCTGCATGTCCATCTGATCGGGCGGCGCAAAGGCGATCCGGCCTGGCCGGGCCCTGTCTGGGGTCATAGCGATCCCGTGCCCTGGCCGTCGCCCGCCGATGCCCCGCTCAGCCTGGCAATCGCCGAGCTGTGACCTGCGTAAAGTAGACGCAAGGCGATTGGGCCCCATAACGCTCTATTAGCCATGGCAGCCCGGCCGCACTGGCATGCCGGACGCCGCCGGTTGTAGTCTTCGCCGCCAACAGCTGGAGCGCGACACATGCGACGAGTCCTTTCGGCCGCAATCCTTGCGGGACTTTTCATCCCGGCGCTTCCCGCCTGGGCGGACCCGCCGCCTTGGGCCCCGGCCCATGGCCGGCGCGCCAAAGAGGCCGAGCGTGCGTATCGGAAGGATGAGCGCAGACACGAGCGGCATCTTGTGCGCTATGAGGAGCGGATCTGGCGGGGCGATGACGGGCGGGTTTATTGCCACCGCTCCGACGGAACCACCGGACTGATTGTCGGCGCGGTCGCCGGCGGCGTGATCGGCAATCGCCTGGCGCGCGGGCAGTCGGCCGCGCTCGGGACCATTCTGGGGGCAGGGGCCGGGGCTTTGATCGGCCAGGCGATCGAGAAGAACGCGGTCTATTGCGAGTAAGGCCAAGCCGGCCTTTGTGCGCGGCGAATGGTCTAAAGCCGTTGTTCCCGGTTGAACAGCTGCGGGAAATCTTTGCGGAACGCGGGCACCCGCGTTTTAAGCAATGATTAACCAAAAAAGTGCAGAAAAGACCGATGCAGGCAGAAGCCGCACAGTCCTCCTTGTCGTCCATCGCCGCTGGCGCGGACCGCGTGGTCGCCGCGCTGCAGAAGGCCGCCGCCGCGACCGGATCGGATTTCCATTATCTGCTGGGCACCGCCATGCGCGAGTCCAGTCTCAAGCCCAACGCCCAGTCCAACAGCTCCTCCGCCACCGGCCTGTTCCAGTTCATCGAGCAGACCTGGCTGGGGCTGGTAAAGGAGCATGGCGCCCAGCATGGCCTAGGCGATTTCGCCGCCGCCATCACCAAGCGGGCCGATGGCCGCTATCGCGCCGATAGCGATGTCAAACAGGACATCCTGGCGCTGCGCAAGAACCCCGAGGTCTGCGCCCTGATGGCGGGCGAATATGCCAAATCGACCGAAGGCACCTTGCGCGCCGGCCTGGGCCGCGAAGTCTGCGGCGGCGAACTCTATGCCGCCCATTTCCTGGGACCGGACGCGGCGCTGAAACTGATCAAGCTGGCCGCCAGCGACCCCAATGCCAGCGCCGTGGCGCAATTTCCGCAAGCGGCGTCCGCCAACAAAAGCGTGTTCCTGCATGGCGACGGCACGCCCAAGACGGTGCGCGAAGTCTATGACTGGGCGCTGCGCCAGCCGGGCGGCACCGGCACGGTTCGCGCCCCGCAGGTTCTCGAGGTGGGCGAGCCGTCGTCTTCGCCGCCAGAGGCGATGGTCAAGGTCGTGCAGGCGCAGGACGCCCAGGTCCAGATGCTGCTGGCGAGTGTGATGAACTGGCAGCCCAAGCACGGCATGTTTGGCGCCATGTTCGGCTCCAATGACTCCACGCCCAGTTCGGCGATGAGCTTCGGCTCGGGATTGCTGGGCATCCTTTCCGACGCCAGGAACCGGCAGTTTTAGAGCGTTCAATGCAAGTCGCTATGGGTGGTCCTCGCAAGGTGGTCCAGTACCAAGCGTATGATCCTTGCAATCAAGAGATTGTGCTCGGCGGGGCGGATATGCTCGCCCGTGCAGCGATGGATCGCGTCGAATTGCACATTCAGAATAAATTGGCGCTCCCAGGCGGTGCCAATAAAGCGGAAATATAAGTCTTCGGCATCTGCGTTGTGCAGCACCTCCACGGCTTCCACTTGATCTTCCATGGCCTCTCCCGTTGGGATCGCGTCGGCTATGTCCGTTCTTCATCTTGACCGGGTGCATATTGTTGCTTTAAAGCGGTTGGTCAATAGGCAACAAGCGGCTTGTCTTGACGCATGGATTTGCGCCAAGTTTTTGCCGCCAATTTGCGACGGCTGCGCCATGAGCGGGGGATTTCTCAGGAAACCCTTGCCTATGAGGCCGATGTAAACCGGACCTACATCAGCAAGCTGGAAAAGGGCGTCAGCTATGCCGGGCTGGAAGTCATTGGGAAATTGGCGGCAGTCCTAGAAATTGAGCCGGCTCAATTGCTCCAATTGCCGGCGCGGAGTAAGCGACGAAAATAGGGGTCGGAGCAGATTTAATCGCCAACCGTTGCTTTTTCGAAAAAGCCACTCTGAGCCCAGTTCTTTACAATTCTTCAATCGTCAAGAAGCGGCTCAAGTTTAAATCCAGCCTCTACGCAACACTCCCCACCAGTGAATAGCTCGTGCTGCGCCCGCCGGCTTGGTTCTTCCTGAGAATGCCGCGTTGGACGAGATCATCGATGTCGCGGCCCGCCGTCGGCTGCGATGATTTCGTGATCGCTGCCCATTTGGATGAGGTCAGCTTTCCTTCAAAGCCATCGAGCAATTTGTTCAGCATAAGACACTGACGTTCATTGAGAGGCGTTTGCCTATGCCGTTGCCAGAACTTGGCTTTGGCGGTAACCGCACCAAGAATATCATCGGCACCATCAAGGGCGCGGCCAAGGCACCCCAGAAACCAGCCAAGCCATTCTGTGATGTCGAGTGAGCCCTTCTGGGTGGCTTCCAGTATCGCGTAATAGTCCTTCCGCTCCTTCCGGGTTTGCGCGGACATGCTGTAAAATCGCTGCACGGTTTTTTCGGAGCGCGCCAAGGCAAGATCGGCGATGGCGCGCGCTATGCGGCCATTTCCGTCATCGAATGGGTGAATACTCACGAACCAGAAATGTGCGACCCCCGCTCGCAATACCAGATCAGACCCGTCATAGCTGTTGAACCACTTGAGAAAGGCGCGCATCTCGCTCTTGAGGGTGGATGCCTTGGGCGCCTCATAATGGACGCGCTCGCGTCCGATCGGGCCCGAGACGACCTGCATCGGGCCTTTTTGATCTTTGCGCCAACCGCCCACGGTGATCTTGTGCATGCCGCTATGTCCGGTTGGAAACAAGGCGGCGTGCCACCCGAATAGGCGTTCGGCGCTCAACGGTTTTTGATAATTTTGGGTGGCGTCGAGCATCATCTCGACAACGCCATCGACATTGCGGTCGGACGGTATGAGCCCCGCCACGTCCATGCCGAGGCGCCGGGCTATGGAGGACCGCACCTGGTCTTTATCGAGAATCTCGCCCTCGATTTCGCTGGATTTGATGACGTCTTCCGTCAGGCTTTGGAGCGTCGCCTCCGCACGCAACCGGAAGCCAAAGCTCTCCATCCGCCCAAGAAGCTTCTCTTGGAGGTGATGGACAGCCCCCAAGCGCCCTGAGAGCGCCTTGGCGTCCCACGTCAGATGGGGCCAGTTTTTGAGGCCATGAATATAAGTCATAATCTACTCATTTATGAGGAGATTATAGGCAGTATTCCCGTCAGAAGCAAGATTATTCTACTCACTCATGAGTATATTAAGCCACGCAATCTCCTCATGGTTTTTCTTCAGGGAGCATGGCGCAGCGCGGCGTCAGGCCGCATGCCAGTCCATCAACCGGTCTTGGCTCCGGCGAGAACGTCATCCACCCGCGCTTCCAATTCCGCGCAGAGCGCCAGCGCCGTCTTGTCGCCGGCGTCCTTTATGGCGTTCTTGTGGATCACCTGGATGGCGGTGACGTGGGCGTCGATCAGGTTCAGGGGCAGGGGACATGCGGGCGGCAACTCGCCGATCATGCGCGACAGCGAGGCGGCGACCCGGGCGATCAGCGGAAAGTTGAAGGTCGGTGCCTGGCCCTTGATGTCATGGGCGCCGCGCAACAAGGCGCCGCGCGCCGCTTCATCCGGGGTGGCGGCATAACGGGCGCATGCCGCCGTCAGGGCCTGCACATCCTGCGCGATCCAATCGGAGAATTCGCTTTTCAAATCTTCCATCGCGGCTTCGGCGCGGCGCATCGCCGCCATGTCGAGGCCGCCGCCGCCGCTGCCGACCTTGGCCTTGAGCATGTTGGGCGGCATGAACAGTTCGATCGGCTTCTGGCGTGCCATGGCTTACTCCGCTGCCTGCTGCTTGGGATTTTCGCTGCGCCGTTCGGGGCCGTTAAAACCTTCCAGGCGGCGGCGGCGGCAGGGTCCGAAATACACGCCGGTGCGCACATAGGCGCGGGGATGCTCGATCACCGCCACCAGCCG
>DATEIA010000090.1:0-5720 GCA_035279305.1 Rhizomicrobium sp. | reverse complement strand
TCGTACCAGCCGTCATTTATATAGACGTGGCAGGTGGCGCAGGCGCAGGCCCCGCCGCATTCCGCCGCGACATCCAAACCGCCGTCGCGCAGGATCTCCATCACGCTCCAGCCGTCGCGGCCTTCCAGCGTGTGTTCCTTTCCTTGGCGGTCGATGGCATGGATCTTCAAGAGACACCCAATTTCTTTTGCAGGTTGGAAGACGAAGTCGTGTACTGGAAGCGCAGCTTCTCGTTGGGTTTGCAGATGTGGAACGCGGCTTGCGCCATCAAGGCGGCTTCATGGAAGCCGGACAATATCAGCTTCAGCTTGCCGGTATAGCTGTTGATGTCGCCGATGGCGAAAATGCCGGGGGTCTGGCTTTCAAAGCGGGCGGTGTCCACCGGGATCAGGTTTTCATGCAGGTTGATGCCGAATTCGGCGATGGGCCCCAGCTTGATGGTCAGGCCGAAGAAGGGCAGGAAGGCGTCGGCCTCATGATGCCATTCGCTCTTGTCGTGACCGGCCAATGTGACGCCCGTCAGCTTGCCGGGCTCGCCGTGAATGGCTTTCACGCTGGCGACATGGAACTTGACCTTTCCGGCCGTTTCCAGTTCGCGCATCTGATTGACGCTGTGCGCCGCGGCGCGGAAACCATCGCGGTGATGCACCAGGGTCATGCTCTTGGCCAAGGGCGCCAGGTTGATCACCCAATCCAAGGCGGAGTCTCCCCCGCCGGCGATCAGGATATTCTTGCCGCGGAAGGCTTCCATCTTGCGCACGGCATAATGCACGCCCACGCCGTCGCCGGCATTTTCGAATTTCTCGATACCCGGAACCGGGGGGCGCTTGGGCTGGAACGAACCCGCGCCCGCCGCCACCACGATAACCGGCGCGATGATCTCGGTGCCGGCATCGGTCTTGAGCTTCCAGCGGCCGTCGGGCAGTTTTTCGAGGGCGGTCGCCATCTCGCCGAAATGAAATTGCGGATCGAAGGGCTTGATCTGCTCCAACAACCGGTTGACCAATTCCTGGCCGGTGACGATAGGCAGGCCGGGAATATCGTAAATCGGCTTTTCCGGATAAAGCTCGGTGCATTGGCCGCCGGGACGGTCCAAAATATCGATCAGGTGGCATTTGAGATCCAGCAGGCCCAGCTCGAAGACGGCGAACAGGCCGATGGGGCCTGCGCCGATAATCGCGACGTCGGTTTCGATAGGGGCAGCGGTCATTCTCGGTATTCCACACCTAACTTAATGTAAGTAAAAGAAAAACATCGTCCTTATAGTGTAAAAATAGCCAGGCCAACAACCCCCGCCTATAACAGTGCTGCGATGCAAAATGACGCTCCCCTGAAGCAGGCCGAGTCTTGCGGTTCCATGGAGGAATTGCGGGCCGCGATCGACACGCTGGATGCGCGCCTGGTGGCGCTCTTGGCGGTGCGTCAGGCCTATATCGAGCGGGCGGCCCAGCTCAAGACCGGCCGCGACCAGGTGCGCGATCCCGAACGGATCGAGGATGTGGTGGCCAAGGTGATCGCCGAAGGACAGCGCGCCGGGTTAAGCGCTGAGATTGCCGAGCCGGTGTGGCGCACTTTGATCGAAGCGTCGATCCGCCATGAGTTTGAGGCGTTCGATAGGCGGTAGTGCTGGCCTCCAAACTACGTGTCATGGCCCGCAAATGCGGGCCATCCAGATGCCGTCAGCGCTAGATTTTCAGGATTGTCGCGAACCCACCTGGATGGCCCACACTCCGGGTGGGCCATGACATTTTGGGATTGGGTTCTAAGCCGCCAGATACTCTTCAATAAACGCCTGCACCGCTTCGCCTTCGACCCGCAAGGTCTCGATCACTTGAATGGCGCGGTCCTTGGAAAGGGCGGGATCGATCGGTTCCGCCGCGGCGGCCGCTTCGCCCACCGCAAAAGCGCCGACGCCGCGCGCCGCGCCCTTGATGGTGTGGGTGACCTGACGCCATTTGCGGGCGTCGCGCTGTTCCAGCACCGTCAACAATTCGCCCACCATGCTGCCCAACTGGCCGTTGAACAGCCGCAGAATCTCGGTGTTCAGCGCCTTGTCGCCTCCGGTGTAGCGGGCAAGATGGGTAAGATCGATCGGCGCGGCGGTCATGGCGAAAACCCAGGAAAAGCCCGGTGATCCTGACCGGTTTTCGGCTAAGGCCGCGTTAATGCCGTCCTGCCACAATCGCCTCCAACCCTCGCCCCGACCCTCGCCCCGACCCTCGTCAGTCCCCGAAATTAATGCTTAAAATGCAAGGGGAAGGGCGTTTGACAGGCTGACACCATGGCCAGGATATTTGGGCAGGCACAAGACAAGCCTCGGGAAAATCCCGAAGCCAAAAGCCTGCCGGCCGAGCCGCAGACAGCGTCCGCCGCGCCTGCCGTTCTGCGTCTGCGCTCCGGCCGGTTCGGCACCATCACCCTGCTGGCCGCCACCCTCATGGGTCTGTTCTGGATCGGCGTCGGGGCCGCCTTCCTTTGGGGCTATCTGGGCCCGGGCGGCCTGATCGCACTCGACCCAGCGCGCAAGGCGCTGGCCGCCGCCGCAGTCCTGATGCCGCCTTTCCTGTTCCTGGCCTTGGCAGCCGCCTTGGCGCGCAGCGCCGCGATGAGCGATGCCACCCGCGTTTTGCTGGCGGCCAGCGACCGGCTGTTCGCGGCGGATGAGACCGCCGCCGCCAATGCGGCGCGCTTGGCGCGGCTGGTGCGCCGCGAACTGGATGGCTTGAACACCGGCCTGGATGTCGCCTTCCAGCGCATGCGCACCTTGGAAGCGGTGCTGGAAAAACAGATTTCGACCTTGGACGATGCGGGCGCGCGCGCCCAAGTGCGCAGCGAAACCATCGCCGCCCGGCTCCATCAGGAAAATACCCGGATCGAAGCCTTAGGCGACAGCCTCAACGAGGCGGCGGGTCGGGCCGGCGAAAATGTGGCGGGACGCGCCGCCCAGCTCAAGGCGACGATGGAATCGGCCGAAAGCACCTTGAAGATGGCGACCCAGTCGCTGGACGTACAGGCCGCGGGCTTCCGCGCCGCCGTGACGCAAGCCGCCGAAGCGCCGTTCCAAGCCGCCAAGACGCTGGAATCCCAGGCGGCGCGGATTGCCGAGGTTTCCGATGCCGCGATGGGCCGCGCCGAATTCGTGCTGGCGCGCCATGAAAAACATCGCAACCAGATGGGCGAGCTGGTGCTGAAGCTGCGCGAGGAAAGCGACAGTTTCGAGACCGCGCTCAATCAGCAGCGCGCCGGCATGGAATTGGCGATCCAGGCCCTGGGAGGCGAGACCGGCAAGTTTGAAAATATCGCCAGCGAGGCGGAGCAACGCCTGGACGCCATCATGAAGGCCACCATCCATCAGGCGTCGCAATTGACCGGCGCCTTTGCGCGCGAGGCCGACCGGCTGAAGGAAGCCGGCGAGAATGCCAACACCATGCTGACCAGCCTTTCAACGGCTTTGAAGGATGCCTCCGTCGGCGCCCAGACCCTGATCGGGGAAAGCGCCTCCCAGGCCAAGCACGATGCCCGCCTGCTGGTGGGCGAGGCGATGGCGGAATGCGAGCGGCTGCTGCGGGCCAGCGGCGAGATGAGCGCCGAAGCCAGCAAGATTCGCAATCTGCTCAGCGAAACCACCAAGGATATGGAAAAGCATCTGATCCGCCTGCCGGGCCTGGCCGAGGAAGAGGCCCGCCGGGTGCGCCAGATGATGGTGACCGAGACCGAACTCATTCTGGATCTGTCGGCGCGCACCATGTCGACCTTGCATGCCCGTTCCACCGGCAAGCTAACGCCGCCCGATATGGGCGGACCGATGAAGCCTGCCGCAGCCGAACCGGAAGCCGAAGGATTGAAGGGCTTGGCGCGCAAACTGACCATGCGCAAGCCGTCCGCCGCCGAGCCCAAAAGCTGGGAAATGAAAACCCTGCTGGCGGCGGCGGAACAGGATAGCGGCGTCCGCTATCCCAAGTCCGACAAATTGGGACTGGATACCGCCGCCACGCTTGGCGCGCTGGAACTGGCGCTGGCCGACATGGCGATCGATTTGTCGGCGCTGGATACCGCCGATCCGGCCGATGAAGACTGGAAGCGCTATCTGGCGGGCGACCGCGCCGTGTTCGCGCGGCGGCTGGCCGACACCATCGACGAATCCGCGGTGGACCGCATCACCACTCTGTATCGCGACGACAAACGCTTCCACGACGCCGCCGACGCCTATCTGGCGGAATTCGAAAAGCTGCTGATAAGGGCGCGCGACGGCGATGGCGGCGGGCTGCTGACATCCACCTTGCTATCGGCGGACACCGGCAAAGTGTATCTGGCGATCGCTTATGCGCTGGGCAGACTTTAATCGCCTAAATGTCATGGCCCGCGAATGCGGGCCACCCAGATGACGCAGCCTCGTTTGTTGCAATTGAAGATGCCTCACCTGGATGGCCCACACGGAGTTTACACTCCGGCCGCGCTTCGCGCGGACCGGGGTGGTGGGCCATGACATAAACAATTTAGGATCAGGTGCGTCTCAACCGCGCCGCATAGAATCCATCCATGCCGCCTTTGTCGCCCAAGTGGCAAGGCAAGGTGCGCAGATCGCCATCTGGCGTGATCCATTCGCTGCGACCGAATAGGTCTTCCGCTGTAACGGGCGCGCGGGTGAATTGGGGATGGGTGGCCAGGAAAGACGCGATCTGCTCTTCACCCTCCTCGCGCTCCAGCGAACAGACGGCAAAGACCAATGTTCCTCCGGGTTCGAGCATCGCCGCGCCGCTTTCCAGAATTTCATAGGCCAGCCCGGCTGAGACCGTGACGTCCGCCGCGCCCTTGATCCAGGGCAAGTCGGGATGGCGGCGGATGGTGCCGGTGGCGGTGCAAGGCGCGTCGATCAAGACCAGCGGCGCCTTGCCGTCAAAATCGCGGGCATCGTTTTGCACGATCCGCGCCGTCAATTTGGTGCGCGCCAGATTTTCCGCGATACGCGCCGCGCGCGCCGCGTCGATCTCCACCGCGATCACCTTCGCCCCGGCCGCCGCCAATTGCAGGGTCTTGCCGCCCGGCGCGGCACACAGATCGATCACCGTCTTGCCTGTCACATCGCCCAGGAGCAGTACGGGCAGGCTCGCGCCAGCGTCCTGCACCCACCAATGCCCTTGCGCAAATCCGGGAAGGTCTTCGATACGGCCGGGATCGCTCAGCCGCCGCACCGCGCCGAACAGGCTTTCGCCGGGCGGTGCCGCCGCATCCGGCGATTTGAGCACGATATCAATCGGGGCTTCGCGCTGATGGGCGCGGGCGATCTGGCGGGCGGTCGCCGCGCCATACTGCGCGGTCCAGCGCGTCCACAGCCAGTCCGGCGTGGAGAGCCGCTCGCGGTCCAATCCGGACAGCACGGCTTCGCCTTCCTGGGCGAGTTTGCGCAGTACCGCATTGATCAGCGGCTTGAAATGCACCGCCTTCTTGTCCTTGGCGGCCAGCTGATTGGCGGCATCCACCGCGGCATGGGCGGCGACTCTCAGGATCGCAAGCTCACAAGCGCCCAGCAGCAGAATCTCGCTCGCGGCGCCCGCCTTGTGCGGCGCCAGCGGCTTGGCCATGAACTTGCGCAGCACCGCATCCAGCGCCCCCATATGGCGCAATGTCTGGCTGACCAGGGCGCGGGCGAAGCCGGCGTCACGGGTGGAAAGGCCCGCAAGCTGGTCAAGCCCCGCATCCAGCGGCCGGCGCTTTTGCAG
>DATEIA010000089.1:0-2900 GCA_035279305.1 Rhizomicrobium sp. | reverse complement strand
GGTTCTGATCCGGGAAATCCATCATCGCGTGAAGAACAACCTGCAGGTGGTGATGAGCCTGCTGAGTTTGCAGGTCGGGCAGGTCCGCGACCCCTCGGCGCGGCAGGCGCTGGTGCAGGCCCAGGCGCGGATAAACGCACTGGTCGTTGTCCATCGCATATTGCATGAGATCGAGTTTCAACCCAGCGTGGATCTCAAGCGCATCATTTCCGAACTCGGCCACCAGATCACGGAAGGCATGTCGGGCAACAACAGCAAGTTTGTCTATAAAGAAGACCTGATGTCGGTCACGGTCTCGGGGGATTCTGCGATACCGCTGGCGCTGTTCGTGACGGAAGTGTTGACCAACAGCTTCAAGCATGCTTTTCCCGCCGGCGGCGCGGGTACCATTTCGCTCAGCCTGGCTCCATCGGGTGACCGGCTGCGTCTTGTGATCGCCGACAATGGCGAAGGTTATGACGATACCAACGAATCCGGCGGCCTGGGCCGCCGCCTGATCCAATCGCTGGCGCAACAGGTCCAGGGCCAGGTCAAGATCACAACCGCACCTGGCCAAGGCACAAGGATCGAATTGATCTTCAACAATCCCAATCGGGACGCAACCGGCAGCGACATCGCGGCGTGAGCCCCATTGCGCGCGTCGTGGAAAAATATCGTGTAATTGGGTTCTAGAGACTGTTGCGATCAAATTTACCGGAACTTGTCATCCCGGAAGCCGCATAGCGGCTATCCGGGATTCATCGTGCCGCATGCAAGATGGATCCCGGCTCAGCGCGATGCGTCGATACGCTGTTGCTATCGACCATCGCTTGGCCGGGATGACAAGCTGGGGTTGATTCAATGAGAAAACAATTCACTCTAGGCGGCAGACACGCCCTGTTTCGCCGCCTTGTTCTGTCTTTCCAAGATCTCGGCCAGCGTTCCGGCAAGTTCGCTTTGAAGCACGGGTTTTTGCAGGATGGGCACCGTGGCGAAGCGCGCGTCGACGCTGCTAGGGGCATAGCCGGTAACAAACACGAAGGGAACGCCTTGCTTGGCCAATAACTCCGCCAGGGGATAGACAAACTCCCCATTCAGATTCATGTCCAGCACCGCGCCTTCGAACCGTTCTTTCGTGGCGGCGGCGATTGCGTCGGACAGGCGGCTGATAGGATCGGTCGCTTGATAGCCGATGGTCTTCAGCAGATCCTGCATGAACATACCCACCATCAACTCGTCTTCCACCAGAAGAAGGCGGGCGCCTCCGGCGCGGCGCGGCGGGACATCTTGAACACGGACCGTGGCGACATCAGGATAGTCGCGATATCGCAATTCCAGGCTGAAATTCAGCCCGGCCGGATGCCAACCAAAGTGGGTCCGTCCGGCATGGCTGCCCCCCAGGCTGGAAATGATCTTGCTGCCAAATCCCAGTTTTGCCGGCGGAACCACCGCGGGGCCGCCGGACTCGGCCCAGTTGAAATAGAGCATTCCCTCCAAAGTGGACCAGGTGACGTCCACCTTGCCGGTCTCGACCGACAGGGAGCCATACTTGGCGGCATTGGTGGCGAGTTCGTGAACCGCCATCGCCACCAGCTGCGCCTGCCCCGGCGCCAGGACCAGCGACGGACCGGTCGCCACGGCACGCTGCTGGTTTTCGGTGAGATACGGCGCCAGTTCGTCCAGCACCAGGCGCAGAATATCGGCGCCTTCCCATCGCGATTGGGAGAGCAATTCGTGGGTCTGGGCCAGCGCGCCGATCCGCCCTTCCACCGCCTTGACATAGTCCTCGACGCTGTCGCGCTTCGCCAACCGGACGATCGCCTGCACCACCGCCAGCGCATTCTTGGCCCGGTGATCCACTTCGCCCGCCAGCAACACCTGCCGGTTTTCCGCTTCCTTGCGCTCGGTGATGTCGGTGGTAACGCCGCTGAACCGCACGGGCGCGCCCGAAGCGTCAAAGGATGCCACCGCCACCGCCGTGCACCAGCGTATCTCGCCGGTCGGTCTTACGATCCGGAACTCCAATTCCTGGGTGGTTTTTTGAGGGCCCAGGCTGCGCAGCGAATCCCGGATCTTGTCGATGTCCCCGGGATGAATTCCTTTGCGCACGCTTTCGATGGTGGGAACGAAGCTGGCATGATCCACGCCGAAAATATGACTTTGCCCCTCGTCCCAGAACCATACCCCGGAAATCAATTCGAAATCCCAGGAGCCCATATTGCCGGCCATCAGAGCCAGCCCGCGCCCCTGCTCGCTTTGCCTGAGCTTGTCCGCTGAAAGCGCCAAAGCCTCGGTGCGTTCGGTGACGCGGCGCTCCAACTCGTCATTGAGCTGCTGCAAGTCCCTGGACTTGCGGAAAAGCTCGGCGAATACCCTGACCTTGGCCCGCAACAATTCCGGTATCACGGGCACGGAGAGATAGTCGACCGCGCCCGCCTCATAGCCCCTGAGATAATCGCTCTCGGTCAGGTGAATCGCGGAAATAAAGATGATCGCTGTTTTCTGAAACCGGGGATGCTCCCGGATCATCTCGGCCAGCTCGAAACCGTCCAGCTCCGGCATGCAGACATCCACCAGAATGACGGCGACATCGGACTTCAGCAGATAGGCCAAGGCCTCCTTGGCCGAGGATACCGCGACGAGGTTCTCGTCCAGCTCCCCAAGCATGACTTCATAGCTCAGCAACTTTCCGGGCTGATCGTCCACCAGCAGTATGTTGACGCGTTCCCTGTTCTCCACGGCCAATCTCAACGATGCAGCCACATGCGCAGCGCGGACAATAGCTGCTCGGTGTTGACAGGTTTGGCGAGATAATCGGAAGCGCCGGCCTCAAGGCACTTCTCCCGGTCGCCCTTCATCGCCTTGGCGGTCAGGGCGATGATGGGAAGACGCCTGTATTCCGGCTCTTCCCGGATATGGGC
>DATEIA010000088.1:0-10301 GCA_035279305.1 Rhizomicrobium sp. | reverse complement strand
GTAGGACGCCATCTTCGGGTTCCAGCGCTGCTGGCGGTGGCCGAAATGGGCGCCGGACTCGAGCAGTTGGCGCATGGAAAATTCTGGCAAAGCCATAAGTTCAGTCTCCTTTACCGGTTGGCCAGATGCGGGGATTACCTCTTTTGTATGGTCGCTCCGGCTCGCGCCGACGCTCCCTGAGGCACCGGACGGCGACAGCAGAACACCTGCCGAAAGCCATCCCCGCATGCGAGATGGCGGGCTTATAGGGGAGGACTTGCCCCTAAATCAAGGTGTTTTCAGGGTTTTTCGGCCTCCCGAGTCACGAAAAAAGTCCAAATCAGGCCCAAAAGCAGCAAGGGGGTCACCAGACCCAGGGGCATTACCTTGGGCGGGTTGAAGATCGGAGCGATCCAGGCCGCCAGGGGCAGCATCAGGACCAGGGGCCGGGAACTTTCCGGCAGGGTCCGAACGTAAATCAGAGCTGCCACCGCCAGCAGCAGCAGGTCGTAATTGGAGACATGAGGCGAGGCCAGCAGGGCTGCGCACAGCAGAATCGCCAGTCGCCCCGGATGGCCAAGGCGGAAGGCGCGCCACACCGCCAGGACGGCAATCAGTGCGGCCAACACCTGGGCCGCATTCGCCAACCAGCGCGGCGCCCCCAGCAACACGATGCAGGTAGAAACGCTCTCGTCCCAGCTATGGCCCCAGTCGGTGCCGTTCACCCCCGCCACCTGTTGGGGGTGAAGATAGACATTGATCCAGTCCAGCCACAGGTCCGGCCCGAACAAAGCGGCGCTCAGCAGGACCAAGGCGACAACACTCGCCGCCATGCCGCTCAGCGCCCTCACCTGTTTGCCCGCAATCAAGGCTAGCGGCAGCAGTGGAAAAAATTGCGGTTTGAAGATCACCACGCCCAGCAAGGCGCCCGCCAGCAACGGCCCGTCTTTCAAGAGCGCGATACCGCCCACGATCAGCGCCGTCACCAGCACGGCATTGCTGCCCGCCAGCACATTGTTGGCGGCGGCGGGCGCGAGGAATATCCCGATCAGGAAGAAAAGATAAATCTTGTCCGGTGCGAACTTGCGCAGGGCAAAAGCCAAAGCGGCGAACTGCGCCGATTGACTGAGCAACAGCGACCATCCCGCCGAAAGCTTGGCGAAGGGCAGGACCAAGAGCAGAAAGACCGGCGGATAGGGAAACAGCGGAAAAGGCAGCGGCGAGGATAGCCAGGCGGCGAACTGGCTGTTGGTCGCGTTCGTAATCCAGGCTTGGTCGTAGATATGCGCCAACTCACCGGTGAAAAAGGCGCGCGCCGCAGCCTGGAAAATCACCCAATCCGCGCCCAAGGCATTGAAGCGCGGCCCGATCACCCCGTCATGGCCGCCGCCGGTGGCCACCACCAGGGCCCAACCGTAGAGGCCAAACAGGACCGCGATCACGGCGAGCGGCCAATGGCGTTTGAGAATGGGCGAATCCATGCCGCATTATGCCCTAGTGTCGTGGTTTCGAAGTTCGCTATCCCCTGATATCAAGCCCGGGGCGAACTTCGAAACCAAAACGACACTAGGAATCAATAAGTTGACCAGTGTCCTTCGATTCCGAAATTCGCCAAGTACCCGATATGGAGACCACGCGAATTTCGGAATCGGGACACTGGGACCGGATTTGGTTACACACCCCCGTCATGAACCGCAAAAGCCCCATCCGTCCCGCCATCCGCGACCTCAGGCCCTCCGGCATCACCCAAGTAACCGCCTTGGGGCTGGGCAATCCCGATGTCTTGCCCCTGTGGTTCGGCGAGACCGACCTGGTGACGCCGCCCTTCATTCGCCAGGCGGCGATCGCGGCGCTGGAGGATGGCCGCACCTTCTACACCAATGCCCGCGGCATCCCGCGGCTGCGCGAAGCGATCCGCGATTTTCATCAGCGCACCATCCGCGCCGACATCGCGCTGGAGCGCATCACCGTGCCCGGCGGCGCCATGCTGGCGGTGGTGACCGCCCTGCAGATGTGCTGCGAGAGCGGCGATAATGTGGTGATCGTCTCGCCGATCTGGCCCAACATCTTTCAGGCCACCCGCGTGGTGGGCGCCGAGCCCCGGCTGGTGCGGCTGGAAGAAGACTGGGATGCGGGACGCTGGCATCTGGACCTGGACAGACTGTTCGATGCCTGCGACAGCCGTACCAAGGCGATGTTCTTGGCCTCGCCCGGCAATCCCACCGGCTGGATGCTGACGGCGCACGAACAGAAACAGATTCTGGATTTCTGCCGGGCGCGCGGCATCGCCATCCTGGCCGACGAGGTCTATGGCACCCTGATCTATGACGGCGCGCGCCACGCGCCATCCTTCCTTTCCATCGCCGATGACGAGGATGCGGTGTTCGCGATCAATAGTTTTTCCAAGCCTTGGGCGATGACCGGCTGGCGCATCGGCTGGCTGGTGCATCCCAAAAGCCTGGAGAATGCCGCCGCGGCCTTCGCCCAGTGCAACAACACCGGCAGCACGCATTTCGCCCAGTATGGCGCGCTGGCCGCGCTGTCGCCACAAGGCGATGATTTTCGCGCGACTTTGCTGGAGCGCTGCCGCAGCGGACGCGATGTGGTCCAGGACTGGATCAGCCGCCAGAACCGCGTGCGCTGGTTCAAGCCCGGCGGCGCTTTCTACGGCTTCCTGCATGTCGATGGGCTGAAAGACAGTCTGGGCTTCTGCCAGGGCATGGTGACCAACGACAAGGTTGGCGTTTCGCCCGGCTGGGCCTTCAGCCTGGGCGATGCGCGCGACGATTCTTACTTGCGCATTTGCTTCGCCCAAGATTCCGCGCGCATGGCCGAGGCGCTGGAGCGGCTGGAAGGCGCGATAAGGAAGCTCTGATCCTCTCACCCTCCCCTTGAGGGAGGGTCGAAATTTGCGTGGGCAAATTTCTGGGAGGGGTCGGTCTGCGAAGGTGGTGGAATGACCCCTCCCCGAAAAATCCTCGCGCAGCGCGCCTCGGATTTTTCGGCCCTCCCTCAACGGGAGGGCAAAAGACCCGCTCATGCCGTCAAATTCTCGTCCACAAACATCTCCGCAAACTTCTGCGCCGAGATTGGCGGCAGCCAGTTTGTCCGTCCGCACCTTGCTATAGGTGGCCTCGATCAGCCGTTCGAGAACATCAAGTGCCGTTGCTTGAATACGGTCGCCCAGCAGGAATTTTTGGCTGCGCGGGAATTTTTCGACGGTGAGTATCAGCCAAAGCTGAAACCGATATGCGGCTTCAAGGGCCGGTCCCGTGCGTCGAGCAGCCCCCCCCATAAGAGGTAAAGGGGTAAAGGTGCAGGAGGCTAAAGGGTTCTGGCGACGCGGAACCCGTTAAGGTTGATGCGGTAACCGATGGTATTGCTCCCGTCGCGGTAGGCCGAGCGAAGGTACCTGGGACTGTTGACCCAGGAACCGCCGCGCACAACGCGCCGACCACAATTCCCGGTTTGCCGAGCGGCGCTGTCCGACGGCGCCCCATCGTAATTGTCATTCCAGCAGTCCTCGGTCCATTGCCAGACATTGCCGAGCATATCGTAGAGACCGAAACTGTTTGGCTTAAATTCCCCGACCGTTGAGGTGTAGACATTTCCATCCGAACACTGGAATACATTGTCTTTTACGACGCTAAATGTATTCGCATAGGTGAGGTCAGCGCCATTGACATACAGACAAGCCTCGTCCCGGCCATCGCCCCAGAATCGCACCGACGGCGATCCGGCGCGGGCGGCATATTCCCACTCCGCTTCAGACGGCAGCCGGTAGGTATGGCCGGTCTTGCGGCTGAGCCAAGCCACATAAGCCTGAGCGTCATCCCAACTGACACACACCACCGGATGCTGGTCTGTTTGGGCGAATCCCGGATCGCGCCAAGAATGACCGGATTGCTCGTCGAACTTCCAGCGCTTTTCCTGGTCGTCATGCACGAAAATGTAGCACTTGTCGCCGGACTGATAGCCGGTGTCGCGGACAAAAGCGGCAAACTCACCGCGCGTGACATCATACTTGCCGATGGCGAAGGCAGTCGAAATCGTCACCCGATGCTGCGGCACCGAACGGCCGCGAGAATTTTCCGGCAGACCTTCCCGCTCCTCTTCGTCGGCGGGCGCGCCCATGGTGAAGTTGCCAGGCGGTATCGACACCATCTGCGGACATTCGGGGCAATCGCGAATACTCGATCCGCGGCTTGCCGGTTGCGCGGCGGCAAATCCGCCAAGTTCAAACGCCAAGCCTGCGGCATAAATTGCCGTCAGCAGAATAATCCGCTTTCCCGATAACATGCCTGTCCCCATCTGCCACCATATCGAAATAAGACGGCCCCATTCGGTTATTAGCATAGTTCGCACCATCCAGGTAGCGGGGGCGCTTCGAATTACGTGCCACTTTTGTGCATCGCCTGCTCCGCTATCATGGCTACGATATTTGATCTATTCGGAAATCAGACGCCTGGCGGAAACGCTTGAGCGGCCGGAAAAGGCACTGGACGGCTGAAAGGCGCTATCCGTAAATTGTAATTGTCATACCCATACCCCGGTCCGCGCGCAGCGCGGCCGGAGTATAAACTCCAGCGGGTATCCAACTTGTTAGTCTCCGCCTCCTGAAAGATGGATTCCCGCTTACGCGGGAATGACAGTCTTAGGTAACGAGATTCTCGTCCACAAACATTTCCGCGAATTTCTGGGCGGAGAGCGCCGGAACATTGTTGGCCTGGGCGATTTCGAGATTTTTCGCCCACATATCCCGGATCAATTGCGGCATGTCTTTGGGCATGTGAACGGCTGCTTCAATCGCTTCATGCCATTGGCCGTTGCCGCCATAGATGGCCTGCAGCTTGGGCGCCAATCTGGTCAAGGTTGCTTGCTCCATAGCGGGCAATTCATCCAGTGCTTTGAGGATATAAAGCTCCAGCAATCTCAGCAGCGGCTTGCCGTCGTAACGCGGATCGTCGCTCATGACTAAACCGCCTCCACGCTCGCCACCCCCGGCAAGGCGGCGACGCGGTTGCGCAAGGTGGCGTTCACGGCGATGCGCTTTTTGAGTTCGATCTCCACTTCCTCGCCCACCCCGCCCGGCACCACGATATTCACCAGACCTTTTCCGGCTTGCGCCAGTTCGGCATAAAGCGCGCCCAAGGACGCGGTATCCGACAGCCGCACCACCATCCCCTCGCCGGCCTGCGCCGCCGCCGCATCCAGATCGATGATCGAAGCGGCGCGCAGCTTGAGTTCTTCGCCGTCCCATTCCGCGCTGGCTGTGATCAGCAGCGACTTGCCGGCTTCCAGCAGTGGGCGGCTGGCGGCCAGCACTTCCGGGAACAGCATCACCTCGAACATGCCGGTGGGATCGGAGAAAGCGACAAAGGCATACATCTGGTCGTTGCGCCCGCGCCGCTCGCTTTTCTTGATCAAGGTGCCGGCGATCTTAGCCTTGAACCCGCCGCGGCGGCGGTCTTCCAACAGCGCGGCATAGGTGGCGGCCCCCAGCCGCTTGAGCGCCGGGCCGTAGGAATCCAGCGGATGGCCGGAAAGATAAAAGCCCATAGCGGAAAATTCCTCGCCCAGCCGCTCGTGCACCGGCCAGTCGGGCATGGCTTGCAAGCGCAATTCTTCCGCCTGAGCGCCAGCGCCGCCGAATAGCGAGACCTGGCCGCTTTCGCGCTCGCGCTGGGCGGCCTGCGCCCCGCCCAGAATGCGGTCGGAATTCTCCACCACTTGGCGGCGGTTGGGATTGAGACTGTCGAACGCCCCCGCCCGCGCCAGATTTTCAAAAGCGCGCTTGTTGACCAGGCGCGGATCCACCCTGCGGGCGAAATCCGACAGCGATTTGAATTTTCCTCCCGCCTGGCGGACCTCCACCACATGGTCCATCGCCTGGCGGCCCACGCCTTTGACCGCCGCCAGGGCATAGAACACCGTGTTGGCGGGCGCATCGCAAGCGAACACCGCTTCGCTGCGGTTGATGTCGGGCGGCGCGACCTTCACACCCAGCCGCTGCGCCTCTTGCCGGAAAATATTGAGCCGGTCGGTATTGCCGATATCCAGGGTCATGGAGGCGGCCAGGAACTCGACCGGGTAATTCGCCTTCAGAAAAGCAGTCTGATAGGCGACCTGGGCATAGGCCGCGGCATGGCCTTTGTTGAAGCCATAGCCGGCGAACTTTTCCGCCTGTTCGAAAATCTGCTCGGCCACCGATTTGACGATGCCCTTCTCGCCCGCGCCCTTGAGGAATTTCTCGCGTTGGGGAATCATTTCCGCCGGGATCTTCTTGCCCATGGCGCGGCGCAGAATATCGGCCTCGCCCATGGTGTAACCGGCGAGTTCCCGGGCGATGCGCATCACATCGTCCTGATAGGTCATCACGCCATAGCTTTCCTTCAGGATCGGCTCCAGCAGCGGGTGCAGATATTCCGGCGCTTCCTTGCCGCTCTTGCAGGCGATGTATTTGGGAATCGAATCCATCGGACCGGGGCGGTAGAGCGCCACCAAGGCCACCAGGTCGTTGATATGGTCGGGCTTCATCTTGCGCAGCAGATCGCGCATGCCTGAGCCTTCCAGCTGGAACACGCCCACGCTGTCGCCATGGCTCAGCATCTCGAAGGTGTTCACATCGTCGAAGTCGATGGTCTGGGTGTGAAGCTGGATGCCGCGCTTCTTGAGCAGCTCTTCGGCCTTGGCGATCACCGTCAAGGTCTTGAGACCCAGAAAGTCGAATTTCACCAGCCCGGCTTTTTCCGCATCCTCATAGTCGAACTGGGTCACCGGCATGTCGGAGCGCGGATCGCGATAGAGCGGCAAAATCTCGTCCAAGGGCCGGTCGCCGATCACCACGCCCGCCGGGTGGGTGGAGGCATGGCGATACAGGCCTTCGATCTGTTCGGTGATCTCGAACAGGCGCTGGGCGATGGGTTCCTGTTCGGCGATGGCTTGCAGGCGCGGCTCGCTGTCCACCGCTTCGCGCAAGGAAATACTCTTTCCCGGCGGATTGGGAATCAGCTTGGCGATACGGTCCACCAGGCCCAACGGCATCTGCAACACCCGTCCGGCATCGCGCACCGCGGCGCGCGCCTGCAAGCTTCCCAGCGCGATGATCTGCGCCACCCGGTCGGCGCCGTATTTGTCGCGGACATAGCGCACCACTTCGTCGCGCCGTTCCTGGCAGAAATCGATATCGAAGTCCGGCATCGACAGGCGTTCGGGATTGAGGAAGCGTTCGAAGAACAGGCCGAAGCGCAGCGGGTCCAGGTTGGTGATGTCCAGCGCCCAGGCCACCAGCGAGGAGGCGCCCGATCCGCGCACGCCCACCGGAATGCCGCGCGCCCGCGTCCACTTCATAAAGTCGGACACGATCAAAAAATAGCCGGGAAAGCCCATGCGGTTGATGATGCCCAGCTCATAAGCCAGGCGCTCGTCATAGACGCTGCGCTCGGCCGCCAGCTTGGCGCCCGTCAGGCGGCGCGCCAGGCCTTCCTCGGCCTGGGCTTTCAATTCCTCTTCCGCCGACTTGCCGGATTCCGGCACAAACACCGGCAGGATCGGCTTGCGCTTGACGGGACGGAAGGCACAGCGGCGCGCGATCTCGACGGTGTTTTCGATCGCTTCAGGAAGATCGGCGAACTGGGCCTGCATTTCGCTCGCCGTCTTGAAACGGTGCTCGCGGGTCAGGCGGCGGCGGTCGTCCTGGCTGACAAAGGCGCCATCGGCGATGCAGAGCAGCGCGTCATGGGCCTCATACATATTGGCCTTGCCGAAATGCACATCATTGGTCGCCACCAGCGGCAGCTTTCTGGCATAGGCCATGTCCAGCAGCGCGTCCTCGGTGGCGCGTTCCTCCGCCAGGCCGTGACGCTGCAATTCGACATAAAGCCGGTCCGGAAAGGCGGCCGCCAAGCGCGCCAGCACCGCGTCCGCCGCGTCGCGCTGGCCTTCCAGCAGCAATTGATTGATCGCCCCGCCCGGCCCGCCGGTGAGCGCGATCAGCCCGCCGGCATGGGCGAACAGCTTCTCCGCTTTGACATGCGCCCAGTCGCCCGCTTCCACATCCAGATAGGCGGCGGACAATAGCTTGGTGAGATTCTGGTAGCCGGTCTCGTTCTGGACCAGCAGCGGCAGATGCGGCGGCTTCTTGCGCGATCCGGTCTGGTGGGGGCTGCGGGGCGCAAACTCCACCGACAGCGTCGCGCCCAGGATGGGCTGGATGCCTGCCTTGGCCATTGTGTCGGCGATCTCATAGACCCCGAACAGATTGTTGGTGTCGGTGACCGCCGCCGCCGGCGTTCCGGCATAGCGCGCCAGCTCGGCCAGCTCCTTGGGCCGTACCGCGCCTTCCAGCAGCGAATAGGCACTTTTGACGCGCAGATGGACGAAAGCCGCCATGACGGTTTTTTCCGAAAGGTGCCGAGAAAAAATTCAGGCGCCTACTATCGCCCGCCCTGATCTGAATTTGGGCCCGAATATGGGGAGGGCCGTCCCTTCATCCACAGCGTCAGACGGGAAGATGGTTCAAGGCGGCTTGGGCGCCGCTGGCCAGCACAAAGGCCCACACCATGAAAAGCACCAGTCCCGCACCCGCCGCCGCATCCTTGGCCCAAAGCATTTCGATCTCCCTCTGTTGGATTTCGTTCTACTTTGGTTCTTATATGGATGCAAGAACAAATCATGACCGTTCGAAAGTGATACGGTTTGTTAACCATGAAAAC
The DNA here is from genome assembly GCA_035279305.1 of Rhizomicrobium sp. Lineage (GTDB taxonomy): Bacteria > Pseudomonadota > Alphaproteobacteria > Micropepsales > Micropepsaceae > Rhizomicrobium. Next base: position 1,608 of record DATEIA010000088.1, on the reverse strand, counting down.
ACAGTGTTTTGGCGGATTCTTGCGAAAATCACGGCTAGTGTCGTGGTTTCGAAGTTCGCCATATCATCGATATCGGGCTCTCGGCGAACTTCGAAACCAAAACGACACTAGGAATCAATAAGTTGCTAGTGTCCTTGCGATTCCGAAATTCGCTAACACCCGATATAGGGATCATGCGAATTTCGGAATCGGGACACTAGCGCGGCTGGCTACCCTCGATCAGCCGCCCCTGATGCAGCATCAGGACCCGGTCCATCCGCCCCGCCAGTTCGAAATTGTGGGTGGCGATCAGCGCCGCCAGGCCTTGGGCGCGGGTGATCGCGATCAGGGCATCGAACACCCCGCCCGATGTCTTGGGATCGAGATTGCCGGTGGGCTCGTCGGCCAAAAGCAAACGCGGCTTGTTGGCCAGGGCGCGGGCAATGGCGACGCGCTGCTGCTCGCCGCCCGAAAGTTGTCCCGGGCGATGGCTGAGCCGCTGCCCCAGACCCAGCGTTTCCAGCAGCCGCGTGGCTTCCTTGGCCGCTTCGGCTTTGGAGAGCCCCGCAATCATTTGCGGCAGCACCACATTCTCCAAGGCGTCGAATTCCGGCAACAGATGATGGGCCTGATAGACGAACCCCAGCCGGTCGCGGCGGATACGGGTGCGTTCGCTATCCGGCAGTCCGCAAGTTGCGGCGCCCTCGATAAAGATTTCGCCGCTGGTGGGCGCTTCCAACAGACCGGCGATATGCAGCAGCGAGGACTTGCCCGAGCCGCTGGGACCCACCAGGGCCACGATCTCTCCGGCGCGGACCGACAGGTTCAAGCCGCTGAACACTTCCAGCAGACCTTCACCTTCCTTGTAATGGCGGGTGATATTTTCCAGAACCAACACGTCACTCATAGCGCAGCGCCTCGACCGGATCGAGCCGCGCCGCCCGCCAGGACGGATACAGCGTCGCCAGGAAGGTCAAAGTCAGCGCCATCGCCACCACGCCCGTCACCTCCATGGGATCGAGCGTGGCCGGCATCTTGGCCAGGAAATAGACGGTGTCGTCGAACAAAGGCGTTCCGGTCAGATGCTGCAAGGCCTGGCGGATGCTTTCGATATTGGCGCAGAAGGCGACCCCCAGCACAAAGCCCAGCAATGTGCCCGTCACCCCTACGCTCATGCCCGCGATCAGGAACACCCGCATCACCGCGCCGCGCGTCGCCCCCATGGTGCGCAGGATGGCGATATCGGGCGACTTGTCTTTCACCAGCATGATCAGGCCCGACACGATATTCAGCGCCGCCACCAGGATGATCAGCGACAAGATCAGGAACATCACATTGCGCTCGACCTGCACCACCTCGAAGAAGGCGCTGTTGATATTCTGCCAGGGTACCGCACGGGTCTCGGCCCCCGCCGCCTTGGTCAGGGCCGGCAGCATCGCCAAATTGCCTTCCGGATCGGCGACCATCACCTCGATGCCGCTGACACTATCGCCATAGTTGAAATAGAGCTGCGCCTGGTTCAGCGGCATGAAGATATAGTTGTTGTCGTAAAGCGTGTTGCCGACGCGGAACAGGCTGATCACATGATAGGTCTTGACCCGGGGCGTGGTGCCGAACGGCGTGATATTG
>DATEIA010000087.1:0-2561 GCA_035279305.1 Rhizomicrobium sp. | reverse complement strand
GAACACTTCAAAGGCGCGCAACACCCGCTGCGGATCGGAAGAGCGCAGCCGCGACGCCGTCAAGGGATCGCGGTCGGTCAGCTTGGCGTGCAGCGCCTCCACGCCAATGTCATCCAGCAGCGCGCGCGCCGCATCGCGGATTTCCGGCGGTATCGGCGGAACATCGGCCAGCCCGTCGGTCAGCGCCATGAAATACAGGCCGGTGCCGCCGACAAAAACCGGCACGCGCCCCATGGCATGCGCTTGGGCAAGCGCCTTGATTGCATCGGCGCGCCAGCGCCCAACAGAGTAGCTTTCGCGCACACCGACATGACCGTAGAGCAGATGCGGCACCCGCGCCTTGTCGGCATCGCTGGGCTGCGCCGTCAGGATCGGGGCTTCGCGATAGATCTGCATGGAATCGGCATTGATCACCACGCCGCCAATGTCCTCGGCCAAGGCCAAGGCCTGCGCCGACTTGCCGCTCGCGGTGGGCCCTGCAATAAGGACGGCGTCGAATTTCATGCGGTTACAATGTTTGTTCTGAATGTCATCGGCAAGGGCGCGGACCCCGCTTTGTTCGCGAAGCTCGGTGCGGGCCCGGCGAAAATCCTGTCGCCCGGTCATGCCTTCGATCTGCCGGTGGCCGATAGCTCGGCGCTGGCGGCGGCACGCGCCATCGCGGGCGGCGCGGCACTGGATATCAATCTGATCGCGACCGCCAAGCGCCGCAAGAAACTGCTGGTGGCCGACATGGATTCCACCATCATCAATGTCGAATGCCTGGACGAACTGGCCGATATGGCGGGAATGAAGCCCCAGATCGCCGCCATCACCGAACGGGCCATGCGCGGCGAACTGGAATTCGAGGCGGCGCTGAAGGAACGCGTCGGCATGCTCAAGGGCCTCAGCCTGACCGCGCTGGAAAAAACCTATGCCGAACGGGTGCGGCTCAATCCCGGCGCCAAATCGCTGCTCGCCACCATGCGGGCCAACGGCGCCCACACCATGCTGGTGTCGGGCGGCTTCGGCTATTTCACCCAACGCGTGGCGCAGGCGTGCGGTTTTCACGCCGAACGCGGCAACACATTGCTGGACGATGGCGACGCACTGACCGGCGAAGTCGGCACGCCCATCCTGGGCCGCCAGGCCAAGCTGGAGGCGCTGGAGGAGGCTGCCGCCCATCTCAAGATCGATTTCGCCGAGACGTTGGCGGTGGGCGACGGCGCCAATGATCTCGCCATGATCCAGCGTGCGGGGCTGGGGGTTGCCTATCATGCCAAGCCGGTGGTGGCCGCAGCGGCGGGTGCGGCGATCAATAACAATGATCTTACCGCCCTGCTCTATCTGCAGGGGTATTCGGACAGCGAGATTGTCGGCGCTTAATTCAATCGCAGTCCGAGATACTGCAAATCCCCGTCGCGGTTGACCAGCAGCAGCACGGATTTCTTGCCTGCCTTGACATCGGCATCGACACGCTTGGCGACATCGTCGGGGGTCTTCACCGCTTGGCCGCCCACTTCCATGATCACATCGCCGGAGCGCAGATTCATCTCCCCCGCGGGACTGCCGCCTTCGACAGCGGTCACCACCACGCCTTGTATGCCGGCCCCGATCTTGAACTTGGCGCGCGCCGGCGCGTCCAGCACGCCCAGCGCCAATCCCAACTGCGACAGCTTGGACTGGTTCTTCACCGGCGGAGGCGGCGGCGCTTTACCGGGCCTATCGGGCTTGTCGTCGGCCAGCCTCTGCACCGTGATCTTCAGGCTCTGCTTGCGGCCCTTGCGCAGCACATCGATATTGACTGTCTTGCCGATCGGCGTGTCGGCGACAATGCGCGGCAAAGAGCGGTCGTCATTCACCGGCTTGGCGTCGAATCCGGTGACCAGATCGCCATTGATCAATCCCGCCTTGGCCGCCGGTCCGCCGCCCGTCACGCCCGCCACCAGGGCGCCTTGGGTGGTGGGCAGGCCCAGACCTTCGGCGATCTCCGGCGTCACCGGTTGGATGCGCACCCCGATCCAGCCGCGCCGCGCCACGCCGAACTGGCGCAGCTGGTTCACCACCTGGCGCGCCAGGTTGGAAGGAATGGCGAAGCCGATGCCGACGCTGCCGCCGCTGGGCGTATAGATCTGCGAATTGATGCCGATCACATTGCCGTCGGTATCGAACAGCGGACCGCCGGAATTGCCGCGATTGATCGGTGCGTCGGTTTGGATGAAATCGTCGTAGTCGCCGGAATTGATATTGCGGTTGCGCGCCGACACGATGCCCGCCGTCACGGTCGAGCCGATGCCGAAGGGATCGCCAATCGCCACCACCCAATCGCCGATACGGGCGTGATCGCTGTCGCCGAAATGGGCGGACGGCAACGACTTTTTGGGTGTGACCTTCAGCAGCGCCAGATCGGTCTTGGGATCGCGGCCCACCACCCGCGCCGGCATGGACGTGCCGTCCTGCAGCGAGACGGTGATCTGGTCGCTGTCCTCGATCACATGATTGTTGGTGACGACATAGCCCGACGGATCGATGATGAAGCCCGAGCCCAGCGAGGTGACATGACGCGGCCGGTTGGAATTGGG
>DATEIA010000086.1:0-5438 GCA_035279305.1 Rhizomicrobium sp. | reverse complement strand
ACCGACGTCACCAACGACAGCTCGACCGCGCATTACGCGCTGGACCAGATCGGCGCCACTTACAATGTTTCCGGCGCGGTGGATGAAGATCACCGCCAGCTGCGCCTGCTGGAAGACGAAACCAGCCAGACCATTGTGATGATCGACCGCTTGCTGCGCGAAACCTCCGACGGCATTCAGCGCCAGACCGCCTATCTCGCCAATGAACGTTCCAACCTCACCACCCTGGCCGCCGCGATCAAGAGCGGCGATTTCTTCGGCGGCGGCGTCGCCACCTCTCTGAACAACGCCGGGCTTGCGGCCGTCAGCGCCGGGGCGCCCCTGGTGGTGGTGCGGTTCGACCGTCCCAATGTCGATTATCAGCAGGTGCTTTATGCCGCGCTGAACCAGGCGTTGCAGAATCGTCCCGGCGCCAATTTTCAGGTGGTGGCGGTTTCTCCCACCCGCGGCAGCGCCGCTTCGGTACAGATCGCCCAGACCACCGCCCGCCGCCACGCCCAGGACGTGATGCGCTCCATGACCGACATGGGCGTGCCCGCGACACGGCTGAATGTGGCGTCGACCACAGATCCCTCGGCCACCGCCAGCGAAGTGCGCGTGTTCGTGCGCTGACCGCCATTCATTGCCAATTCTGCGATAAGGCCCCGCCGTAAAAAGCGGGGCTTTTTTGTTGCTGCACCGCAGGAATCGGATGTTAGGCTGCCAGGATGATGCAAACCCTACGTCTTTTCTTTGTCGCTCTGCTGGCGGTGTCATTGCCGCTGCGCTCCAGCGCCGACGTCGCGCCCGGTACCGTCCAGCCTTTCGCCAAGCACGATATGGTCGCCGCCGCCAATCCGTTGGCGGCGCAGGCGGGATTGGAGATGCTGCGCGCCGGCGGCAGCGCGGTGGACGCCGCCATCGCGGTGCAGATGGTGCTGGGATTGGTGGAGCCGGAATCCTCCGGCATCGGCGGCGGCGCCTTCCTGCTGGTCCATGATCCCAAGACCAGGAAAACCACCAGCTTCGACGGCCGCGAAGTGGCGCCCGCTTCGGCGCGGCCCGATATGTTCTTAGGGACCGACGGCAAGCCGCGCACAAAAGCGCAAGCCATTCCCGGCGGCTTATCGGTGGGCATTCCCGGTGTGGTCGGCATGCTGGAAATAGCGCATAAAAAATACGGCAAGCTGCCCTGGGCCAAGCTGTTCCAGCCCGCGATCCAGCTTGCCGATAACGGCTTTCCCGTCGGACCCAAACTGGCACGCACCATCGCGAACTTCGCCCGGGGCGCCAACATGCCCGACATCAAGGCGCATTTTTATCATGCCGACGGCACCCCCCTGGCCGAAGGCGAGATCTATAAGAATCCGGAATATGCCCAGTCTCTACGCCTGATCGCGGCGGGCGGCGCGCGCGCTTTTTATACCGGCGAGGTCGCCCAGGCGATTGTCGACAAGGTGCAGCATGCCCCCGTCAATCAAGGCGGCATGACACTGAAAGACCTGGCGGACTTTAAGGCGCTGGAACGCGAACCGATGTGCGGCGGCTATCGCCAGTGGCGGATTTGCTCGATGGGGCCGCCCAGTTCCGGCGGTATCGCCATTGTGCAGATCCTGGGCATGCTGCAACGTTTTCCATCGTCGCAGCTTCAGCCAAACACATTGAGCGAGGCCCATCTCTTCACCCAGGCGAGCCGCTTGGCTTACGCCGATCGCGCCAAATATGTCGGCGACACCGCCTTCGTGCAGGTGCCCATCGCCGGCCTGTTGAACAAGGATTACATCGCCGGCCGCGCCGCGCTGATCGATCCGGCCAAAGACATGGGCACGGCCCTTCCCGGCGATCCGCCGCGGAAGCGCGCCGACTATGCGCCGCAACGCTCGCCGGTGCTGCACGGCACCAGCCACATGACCATTGTGGACAAGGCCGGTCAGGTGATCTCCATGACCACCTCGGTGGAATCGGTGTTCGGCGCCGAAGTGATGGTCAAGGGCTTCTTCCTCAACAACACCCTTACCGATTTTTCGCTGGATCCGATGCTGGACGGAAAGCCGGTGGCCAATGCGCCCGCACCGGACAAGCGCCCGCTCTCGGCCATGTCGCCCACCATCGTCTTCGACAAGGACGGCAAGTTCCTTCTGTCGGTGGGATCGCCCGGCGGGCCCGCCATTATCGACTATGTCACCCAGAGCTTGGTGGCGATGCTGGACGGCGGCATGACCCCGGCCCAGGCCATCGCCCTGCCCCGCCAGTTGAACCTGAACGGCCAGACCCGGCTGGAGAAGTCCCCCGAAAACGATGCCCTGGCCCCCCAACTGACCGCCATGGGCCATATTGTGAGCGTGGTGGCCGGCGAAGGCAGCGGCCTGCACGGCATCAAAAGGGTCCCAGGCGGCTATATCGGGGGCGCCGACCCCCGCCGCGACGGGGTTGTTATTGGGGATTGAAATAATATTTCAATCGTTCTGGGTCGTTGACAGGGCGGGGCCTGGCCCCTAAAAACCGCGCTCTTTTCGGCCCACTTCTTCAAGTTTGGGGGCCATTTTCGGAGCCAAAGACCCATGAAGCGCACCTATCAGCCGAGCAAACTCGTGCGCAAGCGCCGCCATGGCTTTCGTTCGCGCATGGCCACCGCCGGCGGCCGCAAGGTGCTGAACCGCCGCCGCAACAGCGGCCGCAAGAAGCTTTCGGCCTGAACGCGCCGGTCCCCCTTGTCGTGGACCATCTGAAAAAGCGCGCCGATTTTTTAAGAGCCGCGCGGGGCATTCGCCGCGTCGAAGGCGCCATTACCCTGGAAACCTGCCCCACACCCCAGCCTGAGGCCCAGTCCGGGCGGTTGCGCGTCGGTTTCACCGCCAGCAAGAAAATCGGCAATGCCGTCGCCCGCAACCGCGCCAAGCGCCGTTTGCGCGCCGCTGCGTCGCAACTGCTGCCCCTTTTGGGACGCGGCGGCCATGATTATGTTCTGGTCGCGCGCGGCACCACCGTGGCGCGCCCTTTTCCGGCCCTTCTGTCCGATATCGCCACGGCCCTGAAGGCGGCGCACAAAAAGCTGGACGCGAAAGCGGGAGAGTTGTGAAGCCATGCACAGATTTGCCACCGCGTTGTTGTCCGCGCCGATCCATGCCTATCGGTATTTGGTGTCGCCGCTGATGCCCCATAGCTGCCGCTTCAGCCCCAGCTGCTCGGCCTATGCGCTGGACGCGCTGGATCAGCATGGTCCGGTCAAAGGCCTGTGGCTTGCCGTGCGGCGGCTGGCGCGCTGCCATCCCATAGACTGGCTCGGCGGTTCGTCGGGCTTTGACCCTGTCCCCCATTCCAAGCGGCATCCATGAACAACAGCAGCAACAACAAGAATGTTCTTTTGGCCATCGCGCTGGCGGCCGCGGTGCTGTTCGCGTGGCAATATTTCGTCGCCACTCCGGCGATGAAGGCGGAACAGGCGCGCCAGGCCGCGCTGACGCATCAGCAAAAGGCCAAACCGGCGGGCCCGCCCGCGCTGCCGGGAATCGCCGCCGCCAGCAGTCACATGAGCCGTGAAGCGGCGCTGAAAGCCGGTGGACCGCGCATCACGATCGACACGCCGATGGTGGACGGTTCGATCCTGCTCAAGGGCGCGCGCCTGGACGATCTGCGCTTGAAAAAATATCACGACACGGTGGACCCCAAGAGCCCCGAGATCGTGCTCTTGGCGCCCAAGGGCACCGCCTATCCCTATTCCGCCGCTTTCGGCTGGGTCGGCGCCAGCAATATGCCGAATGACAATAGCGAATGGCGCCAAACCAATGGCGGCACCCTGTCGCCCGGTCATCCGGTGACTCTGACTTGGGATAACGGCCACGGCCTGGTCTTCACCCGCGTCATCGCCGTCGACAACCAGTATATGTTCACGGTTGCCGACAGCGTCGCCAACAGGGGCGGTTCTCAGGTCACGCTCTATCCCTATGGCACGGTGGAGCGGCAAGGCATCGAGAAAGACGAAGCCAATCTTTACCTGCATGTCGGTTTTGTCGGCGTCGCCAATGGCAGCGAAGTGGACGCCACATACAGCGACTTCAAGGAACCCGGCACCCCGCCCAAGACCTTCACCTCCACCGGCGGGTGGGTCGGCATCACCGACAAATACTGGATGGCGGCCGTGGTTCCGCCCCAAGGCGAGAATTTCAACGGCACCTATCTGGGCGCCAAGACACCGGCGGGCGTGGACGCCTATCAAGCCAATTATCGCCTGGAAGGCCGCAAGCTTGCCGCGGGCGGCGCCGCCAGCGTGACACATAGGCTGTTCGCCGGCGCAAAGGTGGTGGACATCCTGCGCGGTTATCAGGACAGCCAGAAGATCGCCAATTTCGATTATGCGGTGGATTGGGGCTGGTTCTGGTTCCTCACCCGGCCCTTCTTCTGGGTGCTGGATCACCTCTACCGGCTGTGGGGCAATTTCGGCCTTGCCATTCTGGGCCTGACCGTTGTCGTCAAGCTCGCCTTCTTCCCGCTGGCCAACGCCTCTTTCCGGGCCATGAGCAAGATGAAAAAGCTCCAGCCGCAAATGGAAGAGATCAAGAAGGCGCATGGCAAAGATCCGCAGAAGATGCAGATGGAAATGATGGAGCTGTACAAGCGCGAGAAAGCCAATCCGCTATCGGGCTGCCTGCCGATCCTGCTGACCATCCCGGTCTTCATCGCGCTCTACAAGGTTCTGTTCGTCACCATCGAGATGCGTCATGCGCCCTTCTATGGCTGGATCCACGATCTGTCGGCGCCCGATCCCAGCTCGATCCTGAATCTGTTTGGCCTGTTGCCTTTCAATCCGCATACCGCCCTGCCCTCCTTCATCGCCCTATATCTCAACGTCGGCATATGGCCGATTGTAATGGGCGTCACCCAGTGGATGCAGACCAAGCTGAATCCGGCACCGGCCGATCCGGTCCAGGCCAAGATGTTCGCCTGGATGCCGTTCATCTTCACCTTCATGTTCGCCACCTTCCCGTCGGGCCTGGTGATTTATTACGCCTGGAACAATCTTTTGACGGTGCTCCAGCAGGCCTACATCATGAAGCGCGAGGGCGTGGAGGTGAATTTCTTCGACAATATCAAGCCGAAGAAACCCGCGCCAAAAGCAGCAAATGACTGAGATTGCCGCCGGCGAAATCGAGGCCGCGCGCAAATTGTTCGCCGGGCCTTGCGATTTCGTCTGGGGCGCGACCTCGGCGGAAAACCTGCCGCCGCAGCAACTCAACGAGGTCGCCTTTGTCGGGCGCTCCAATGCCGGCAAGTCCAGCCTGGTCAATGCCCTGACGGGACGCAAAAGCCTGGCGCGGGTATCCCAAACCCCGGGCGCCACCCGCCAGATCAACTTCTTCAACTTGGCCGGACGGCTGATGCTGGTGGATCTTCCCGGCTATGGCTTCGCCAAGCGTTCCCGTTCCGAGGCCGAGGGCTGGCAGGAGATGATCTTCTCCTAT
>DATEIA010000085.1:0-6201 GCA_035279305.1 Rhizomicrobium sp. | reverse complement strand
GCCTTGACCGGCGGTGACGAGCGTCTGGATACCGCCGTGGCGCTGTTGGAACATGGCGCCGGCAAGCGGCTCTTGATCAGCGGCGTGAGCCAGGAGACCAGCAAGGAGACCGTGGGCAAGATGTCGGACGGCGGCGCGCGTTTTAACTGCTGCGCCGACATCGGTTATGCCGAGGACACCCACGGCAATGCCGAGGAAGCCGCCGCCTGGGCGCGCGAGCATCACTTCAACAGCCTTTTGATCGTCACCGGCCGCTATCACATGCCGCGCACCATGCGGGAATTCTCCGCCGCCCTGCCGGACAAATCCCTGATCGCCTATCCGGTGGACCAGAGCCGCATCGATCTGGGCGGCTGGTGGCGGCATCCGCGCACGGCGCAGCTGCTGCACCGCGAATATGTCAAATATCTCGCCAGTCTGGTGACGACGCGGCTGTCGCAATGATCCCCCGATGATTATCTGGCTGCGCTCGGCGCTGTTCCTGCTGTGGTTCCTTCTGGTCACCATCGCCTTGTCGCTGGTCTTCCTGCCGGTTCTGGCGCTGCCGCGCGGCGCGACCGTGTGGCTGGCGCGGCTATGGTCGCGTCTCACCTTCTGGGGATTGAGAGTCTTTGGCGGGATCGGCTTTGCGGTGCGAGGGCGGCCGCCAAAAGGCCCGGTCTTGGTGGCCTCCAAGCATATGAGCATGTGGGACACGCTGGCCCTGTATCTGGTGCTGAACCAGCCCGCCATCGTGCTCAAGCGGGAGCTGCTGCGCATACCTTTCTATGGCTGGTTCTTGGGGAAGGCGGCCGCGATCGCGATAGACCGAGCTGCGGGCGCCAGCGCGCTGCGCCAAATGTCGAACGCGGCGCGTCAAGTGCTGGGCGAAGGGCGGCCCATTCTGATCTTCCCGGAAGGTACGCGCAAAAAACCGGGCGCCGCGCCGGACTACAAACCCGGCGTGGCGGGCCTCTATGCGCTGCTGGGCGTGGAATGCGTGCCGGTGGCGCTGAATTCGGGTGCCTATTGGACAGGCTTTCTCAAGCGGCCGGGCACGATTGTGCTGGAATTTCTGGAACCGATTGCGCCAGGACTGAAGCGCGACGCCTTCATGGACCTGCTGGAGAAGCGCATCGAAACCGCCACCAACCGGCTGTTGCCATGACCGCAGGCCCCTGACCGCATTGGCCAAGCGGCGCGTTAGACACGAAAAATCACTTGGAAAATCAAAAGGTTAATCCGCCACTGCCGGGATGAAATAAGCCCGTCGCAAGCCCATATTAGCCAGGGAGTCAGGCCATGGTGGCGGACCCCAGGACGGATATGATTGTTATCGCCCCATGAGCGACATTTCCCGCCAGATCTGGGACATGAAATACCGGCTGAAAGCGCCGGACGGCACACCCATGGACCGCGATGTCGCCGACAGCTGGTCGCGCGTGGCGCTGGCGCTGGCGGAAGCCGAAGCACCCGGCAAATGGGTTGCGCATGCTTTGGATTTTGCCCACGCCTTGGCGGGCCATAAATTTCTTCCCGCCGGACGCATCCTGGCGGGCGCGGGGACGGGCCGCAGCGTCACTTTGTTCAACTGCTTTGTGATGGGCGGCATCGAAGATTCCATGAATGGAATCTTTTCGGCTCTGCGCGAGGCGGCCTTGACCCTGCAGCAGGGCGGCGGCATCGGCTATGACTTTTCCACCCTGCGGCCCAAGGGCGCCGCCGTCGCGGGGGTGGGCGCGGATGCCTCGGGTCCCGTTTCCTTCATGGATGTGTGGGATGCGATGTGCCGCACCATCATGAGTGCCGGTTCGCGGCGTGGCGCCATGATGGCAACGCTGCGCGTGGATCACCCCGACATCGAGGATTTCATTGCCGCCAAGCGCACCCCGGGGCGCCTGTCCAACTTCAATCTATCGGTATTGGTCAGCGACGCCTTCATGGCGGCGGTGAAGGACGATGCCGAATGGCCGCTGCAATTCGGCGGCAAGACCTATCGCACGGTCAAGGCGAAGGCGCTGTGGGACAGCATCATGCGTTCGACCTATGACTATGCCGAACCAGGCGTGATCTTCATCGACCGCATCAACGCCCAAAACAATCTGGGTTATTGCGAGACCATTTCCGCCACCAACCCGTGCGGCGAACAGCCCTTGCCGCCCTATGGCGCCTGTCTGCTGGGCTCCATCAACCTGGCCAAGCTGGTGCGCCATCCTTTCGCGGATAACGCGGCATTGGACATGGAAGAGCTGCAACATCTTGTCGCCACCGCCGTGCGCATGATGGACAATGCCATAGACGTGTCGCGCTTTGCCTTGGAGGCACAAGCCCAGGAGGCGCGCGCCAAGCGCCGCATCGGCTTGGGCGTCACGGGCTTGGCCGATGCCTTGATCTTCTGCCGGGTGGCGTATGGCTCGCCCGAAAGCCTGGCGCTGATCCGCGCCTGGCTGGCGGCGCTCAGCCATGCCGCGTACCGCGCCAGTGTCGCATTGGCCAGGGAAAAAGGCCCCTTCCCGCTTTACGACAGGAATGCCTATCTGTCGCGGCCGCATATCCAGGCCTTGCCGCCCGACATCTACCAGGCCATCGCAGATCACGGTATCCGCAATGCCCTGCTGACCTCGATCGCGCCCACCGGCACCATCTCGCTGTTCGCCGACAATGTCTCCAGCGGCATCGAGCCGGTCTTCGCCTTCAGCTACCGGCGCAAGGTTCTGCAACCTGATGGCAGCAGGCGTGAGGAAACGGTCAGCGACTATGCCGTGCGCATCTTCCAGCAGAAGTTCGGCGCCGATGCCGCCCTGCCGGATTATTTCGTCAACGCCCAGACCTTGTCGCCGTCGGATCACCTGGCGGTGCAGGCCGCCGCCCAGCCCTTTATCGATAGCGCCATTTCCAAGACCATCAACGTTCCGGCGGCGATTTCCTTTGAGGATTTCAGTCATGTCTATCTGGAAGCCTATGCCCTGGGCTGCAAAGGCTGCACCACCTATCGTCCCAATGCGGTGACGGGATCGGTGCTGTCGGTGGAAGAACCGCAAGTGGCGGCGTCACCCGCCGCCATGCCCGAGCCCGAGCTGCCGCTGCCTGCACCGGAACCGCGCCTGCCTGCGGAAAAAGGCGGCGTGGTCTACATGACCCGGCCGTTGGACCGCCCCGACGCTTTGATGGGACGCACCTACAAAATCAAATGGCTGGACAGCGATCACGCCTTTTATATCACCATCAACGACATCGAGAAAGACGGGCGGCGGCGGCCGTTCGAGGTCTTCATCAATTCCAAGAATATGGAGGCCTATGCCTGGGCCCTGGCGCTGACCCGCATGATCTCGGCGGTGTTCCGGCGCGGCGGCGATGTGTCATTCGTGGTCGATGAGATGAAGGCGATCTTCGATCCGCGCGGCGGCCAATGGATGAATGGCCGCTATGTCCCTTCGCTGCTGGCGGCGATCGGCGAAGTGATCGAACGGCACATGATTGAGATCGGCTTTTTGGGCCCGCGCGAGTCCGGCTTTGTCCCCGAAGTTCCAGTGGAGGGCGCCCGTGCCCGCTATTGCCCCCGCTGCGGCGATGCCAGTTTCGTCAAGCTGGAAGGCTGCGATTCCTGCTTGTCTTGCGGTTATTCCAAGTGTAGCTGACGGCTGTGTTTAAATATTCCAGCCGCTTCTGGCTCTACGCGCCCACCGCTTTGTTCGCAGCTCTGGCAGCCGCCGTGATGATTCACTGGTGGATGGTTGCTGGTGCTTTGGAAAAAAAGCTCGCCGCGCTGAAAGGCCGTGAAGCGATCCCGGGGATCACGCTGAATTGGGATATGGCCGAAGTCGGCGGCTTTCCTTTCCGGTTGGACGCCAATTTCCAGAATCTGCGCATTGCGGGCGCGGGCGCGCATGGGCCTTTTACCTGGCGCAGCGATAAATTCGCCATGCATGGCCTGACCTATGGCCGTAGCCAAGATGTCTATGAGGCGGCGGGCCAGCAGCAGGTAAGCTGGACGGACCCAAATGGCGGCAGCCATGCCACAACCTTCCTGACCGGCAGCATGCGCGGCAGCAGCGTTTTGGACGCGCAAGGGCTGATACGCTTTGACCTGGATATTGCGGAACTGGTTGGGCCTGATTTCACCCTAACCCGCTTTCAGTTTCACGTGCGGCAAGGCCTCGACGGCAACAGCCTGGACCTAATGATCAGCACCGATGGACTGCCGGTTGGAGCCAAGAAGCTGGAGCATCGCCAGCTTTACGTCACCCTGGCAAAGGCTGAGCCATTCATGCCGCTGTTGCGCGGAGAGATCTCGTGGCCCGAGGCCGTCCAGCGTTGGCGCACGGGGGGCGGAAGCGAGAATTTGTCAGACGACCCCGACGGACAGAGCTTGGCTGAAGTGTTGAAACCGCTCTATTAGAGCAAGTTGCGTTCAAGCGTACTCGCTCTGACCTCATGCTTCGACAGTCGTTAGCGGCAGCGTAGTGCGACCAGCATGAGGATTATCCTATTTCCTCAACCTGAGCTTGTCGAAGGGTGAGGGGTCTCGTTCCGTCTGAAAGCATTTTGCTCTAGATTTACTTCGCGTGACCTGCCGCAGTCTTGCGTGCTGGTCTTCGCCGCGCTGGTTTCTTGGCCTTGCTCTTTTTCTTTTTGACAGCCTTCTTTGACGTCTTGGCGCGCTTTTTCGTCTTTTCCGGCTCGGGCGCGACATAGAGCTGAAACGGCAGGCGGCCGAAATTGGGCGCCGCGGTATCCTGGCCGATATCGATAATGGCGCGGCGGATGGCGCGCGTACGCGTGAACAGGTCGAACAGGGTCTGGCCGTCGCCATTGCGCACGGCGCGTTGCAGTTGGCTCAAGTCCTCGTTGAAGCGGCCCAACACTTCCAGCACGGCATCGCGATTGTTCAGGAACACGTCGCGCCACATGGTGGGATCGGAAGCGGCGATGCGGGTGAAATCGCGAAAACCGCTGGCGGAATATTTGATCACTTCGCCTTCGGTCACCTTCTCCAGGTCATGCGCGGTGCCCACGATATTGTAGGCGATCAGATGCGGCAGATGCGAGGTGATGGCCAAGACAAGGTCGTGATGGCCGGGGTCCATCACATCCACCTGGCTGCCCAGCCCCAGCCAGAAATCCTTCAGCCGGTCCACGGCGCGCAGGTCGCTGCCCGGCACCGGCGTCAGGATCGCCCAACGGCCGTCGAACAGGCTGGCAAAGCCGGATTCCGGGCCTGAGAATTCGGTGCCGGCGATAGGGTGCGCGGGAATAAAATGCACCCCTTTGGGCACATGGGGTCCCACATCACGGACCACCGCGCTTTTGACCGAACCCACATCGGAGAGGATCGCGCCATGCGCCAAATGCGGCGCAATCGCCCGGGCAATGCTTTTATAGGCGCCGACCGGCGTACAGAGAATGACCAGCTCCGCGTCCTTTACCGCATCGCCGATATCGGCATGCAAACTGTCGCAAAAGCCGATGGCGCGCGCCCGCTCCAGCACATCGGCGCTGGCGTCATGACCGGCGATCTGGCTGGCCAGATGGCCGCGCCGCGCGGCATGCGCGATGGAGGAGCCGATCAGCCCCAACCCGATAATGGCGATCTTTTTCATTTCCCCCCTGCTACGCCGCCATGAATTCTTGAATCAGCGATACGGCCAGCTTGTTCTGTTCCTCCGTGCCAACCGTCATGCGCAGGCAGTTGGGCAGACCGTAGCTGGCTACTCCCCTTAGTATAATGCCGTTTTGTGAAAGGAAAACGTCTGCCTTGGCAGCGGTCTTTTCGCCGTCGGACGAGAAATGAATCAGCACGAAATTGGCCGCGCTGTCGTCGACACGAAGCCCGGTTTTGCGGATTTCCGCCGTGATCCAAGGCAGCCATTGGCTGTTGTGCTTCACCGCCAGCCGGAAATGGTCGCGGTCGCGTACCGCCGCCGCCCCCACCTGCTGCTGAAGGGTCGAAGTGTTGAATGGACCCCGGATACGGTTGAGGACGTCGCAGACGGCGGCGGGCGCGTACACCCAGCCCAGCCGCAGGCCGGCCAAGCCGTAAAGCTTGGAGAAAGTGCGGGTCATCACCACATTGTCGTGGCGCGTGACGAGTTCGCTTCCGGCCTCATAATCCTTCGCGGTGACATATTCGGCATAGGCCGCGTCGATCACCAGCAGCACATCCTTCGGAAGACCGGCATGCAGCCGCGCCATCTCCTCGCGGTTCAGCATCGAGCCCGTGGG
>DATEIA010000084.1:0-16714 GCA_035279305.1 Rhizomicrobium sp. | reverse complement strand
CTTCATCGAGGAGAATTGCGCCCTGGCGCCCAGGACCGCGGCGCTGCTGCGCGGCATACCCGGCGTCTATACCGCCTTCTTTTCGGTGCTGGAGCCGCACCAGCACATCAAGGCGCATTGGGGCTATTGGAAGGGCTTTGTGCGCTATCACCTGGGCGTGATGATTCCCGGCAACAACCGCGAGAAGACATGCTGGATTCGCATCAATCCCCAGGCCCAGTCGCGCACCGGAGACCGCGCGGCGATTGCCCAGGGCGAAAAATACCATTGGCATGACGGCGAAGCCGTGCTGTTTGACGACACCTTCCTGCACGAAGCCGCCAATGAGACAGACCAGGTGCGGGTGGTGCTGTTCCTGGATGTGGCGCGCAAAATGCCGTGGGGCCTTTCGCTGCTGAACCGGCTGTTCCTATGGATCGCTCATCGGGACAAATCGGTGCGGGAAATTCGCCGCAATGCCACCGTCCGCGTGGCTTGATAAGAATCCCTAAATTGTCATGGCCCACCGGAGTGTGGGCCATCCAGCTGGTGTATGCGATATATCTGAGCGTTTAGCGCGGCGTCACCTGGATGGCCCGCATTTGCGGGCCATGACAATAAGACTGCGACGATCAAAGCCGCTTAACCGACGTCACCGGGCCGGCGATTTTCTCGATGCGCGCCACCGCTTCCGCCAAGGGCTCGATCGCCACCGCCATGTGGAAAGCGTTGGCGTGCAGCAGCCGGGTTTCGTCCAGCATCACACCCATATGGCCCTTCCAGAAAATAATGTCTCCGCGCCGCAACTGCGGCGCGGGGGGCAAATCGCCGCGACGCACATCGGAAAGCGCGACGGTCTCGCCCAAGGTCTTTTCCATCATGTCGGTGTCCCGAGGAGCCGCTTTTCCGGTAGCCTGTAGGGCGGTCTGGATCAGGCCGGAGCAATCCAATCCCGCCGCCGTCTTGCCGCCCCAGACGTAAGGCACTCCCAAAAAGCGTTCGGCTACCGCGACGAAATCCTTCTCCGCTTCCAGCGCGAGATGGCGCTGGTGCACAAAACCGGCACCGATGTTCACATAGTCGCCTTCACGCGCCAGCACCGGCACGGCGGCATTGAGCGGCAAGAGATCGCGCACCGGGGTTTTAAGATCGGCGGCGGAGAAAACCGGCGCCATCAAGGCGCTGACCCGCGCCTCGGTCTTGAACGGTTCGGCCAGCGCATCCTGGCGCAGATAGCCGACATAAAGATCGTTGGCCGCCTGGCCCCAGGCCCAGCCCTGGGCGCTGTCATAGACAGTGAAGATTTCGCCGAACAGCAATTCGCTGTCCTGGGCGGCATCGTCGCTGGGACGCAGCCGCAAGCTGGCCCGGCCGGTCCAGACGGAGAATTTTTCGCCCGCGGCATAGCGTGGCGCGTCCACCACGCCTTTGAGATGCGCCGCCGCCAGATCGGGGCGCGCCGGCGTTACCCTCTTATCGGCCATAACGTTCCTTCAGCAACGCATAAAGCGCGCGCGCGCCATTGGCTTCGCCGCCGATGGGACGGCCCGGCTTGGCGCGATCGATCCAGGCGGGAATGTCCAGATGCGCCCAGCTTTTGGTCTTGCTCACAAAGCGATTGAGAAACAAGGCTGCGGTGATCGCACCGGCATAATTATAAGCGGGGTTGTTGTTGAGATCGGCCACCCGGCTGGTCAAGGTATCCTCATAGCCGCGCCATAAGGGCAAACGCCACAGCGGATCTTGCACCGCCGTTCCGATCCGCGCCAAGTCGGCGGACAGCTTGTCGTCATCGGTGAAGAAGGGCGGCAGCTCCATGCCGGTCGCGGCACGGGCGGCGCCGGTCAGGGTGGCGATGTCGATCAGCAGGTCCGGTCTTTGGCCGTCGGCGTCGGCCAAGGCGTCGGCCAGGACCAGGCGGCCTTCGGCGTCGGTATTGCCGATCTCCACCGTCAGGCCCTTGCGGCTGGTAAAGACGTCGCCCGGACGCATCGCCGCTCCCGACACTGAATTTTCCACCGCCGGGATCAGCACCCGCAGATTCAGATTGAGCTTGGCGCCCATCGCCATGCCGGCCACCGCCAGGGCGCAGGCCGCCCCGCCCATGTCTTTCTTCATGGTCAGCATGGCGGCGGACGGCTTGAGGTCATAGCCGCCGCTATCAAAGCACACGCCCTTGCCCACCAAGGCGACACGCGGCGCATTGGCCTTGCCCCAATTGAGTTCGATCAGGCGCGGGGCGCGCTCCGAGCCCTGGCCCACCGCCGCGATCAAGGGATAATTCTTTTTTAGCGCCGCGCCGCTTACCACCGAGACTTTTGCGCCGTGTTTTCTGGCCAAGGCGCGGGCGGCGGCTTCCAGTTCGGCCGGCCCCATATCGTTGGCGGGCGTGTTGACCAAGTCGCGGGCGAAAAACAAATTCTCCGCGATGCGCGAGATGTCCTCGCCGTCCATACCGGGCGGCGTTATCAACCTGGCTTTGCGCGCAGTCTTTTTCTTGTAGCGATCAAAGCCGTAGCCGCCCATCAGCCAGGCCAGGGCCGCCTGCGCGCCGCCGCAAAAATCCGGCACCTCACCCAGTCTATAGAGACCGGCCGGCAATTTTTCCGCCGCCGTCGCCAGCGCAAAAGCATCGCGCCCCTCGCCCAAACCCAGCACCCAGGCGGCAATGCCGCCTTTGGCATCCGGCAAGGCGGCAAGCGCGCCCGCTGCCCCGGCGAAGCCCGACGCGATCACCAGGCCCGCGCGCCGCTGCCGTGCCAGCCAGGCTTTGGTATCCTTGGCCAGCACGGCGTGAAGCGGGATGGCATGTTTGGCGTTGCTTGCCAGGCTGGGATGCATAAATCGCTCTTACAGTTGGGCGTGGAGGACTCTATGAATCCGGGCTGGCAATCGCAAGGACACCATCATGGCTCGCTATACCCTGATTGTCGGCACCCGTGGCTGGTCGAGCTGGAGCTTGCGCCCCTATGTGGCCCTCAAAGCCACCGGCGCGCCATTCGCGGTGGTGGACATCCGCTTGCGCCAGACCGAGGCGCCGACCACCCGCGAGCAGATCCTCAAACATTCCCCCGCCGGCAAGGTACCCGTATTGAAGATCGACGAGGGCGGAAAGGTCTTGACGGTCTGGGACAGTCTGGCGATCTGCGAGACCCTGGCGGAGCGCCATCCCGAAGCGGGATTGTGGCCCAAGGATGGGGCGGCGCGCGCCACCGCGCGGTCCTATGCCTGTGAAATGCATTCCGGCTTTGCGGATGTGCGCGACCAGCTCACCATGGACTTTGCCCGCAAGAAGAAAATGCCCGAACTGCGCCCCGAGACCAAACTCCAGATCGAACGCATCCTGTCGGCGTGGGAAAGCGCGCTGGAAACTTACAGTGGCGAATTTCTTTTCGGGCGCTTGTCGGTGGCCGACTGCATGTATGCCCCGGTCGTGTCGCGCTTTCTCACTTATGGAGTGGAGACATCCGTGCCGGTCGGTGCCTATATGGATCGGGTCATGGCCCTGCCCGCGATGGTTGAATGGCGCAAGGCCGCGCAGGCGGAAGTGGATGCCGGAGTTATCTAGGGAATTAAATCCGCCGCCAGCTTTTCCATTTCGCGGTAAAAACGCGCCGCACCGGGATGCAGCGGCGCGGGAGAATTGTTGGCGGCTATGCTCTGCCCGATTCCCCGCGCGCTGGGATGGCTGGCCGCCAAGGCGTCGCGGTTCGCCGGATTGAACAGCGCCCGGGTGATGCCATAGATCAGAGCATCCGGCTCGCTGTCGCTTGTCACCCAATAGGCGCGCGTGGCCACGGTCTCGACCGCGCCCGTGCCGGGATAGGCCCCGGCCTGAATCGTGGCGGCGGAAAGCTGCGGCGTCATCGCGATCAGCCGGTCACGGCCTTCGCCGTCGATCGGCACCAAACGCGCCACATGCTGGGCGAGCAGATTGCGTATGGAGTCCAGCGGCACGCCGGCCACGGCGAAATAGGCGTCGATCTTGCCGTTCTTCAACATCTGCGCGCCGCTTTCATCGGAGATCACTTCCCGCACCCGTATGCGATAGGCCGATGTGATGGCGCGCGCGCGCAGCTGCGATGCGCTGTTCGGCAGACCCATCAAAACCCGCATGCCGCGCAGATCGCCAACCGATTGGATGGGGGATTTGGCGGCGACCACCAAATGCGTCTCTTCCGGGAACAGTGCGGCGATCACCCGCAAATGCCGCGCCGGACGGCGGAAGGCGCCGCCGCGGCCCGCCACCGCGGCGGCAATCGCATCGCCATCGGCGAAGCCGGAATCCACCAGGCCTTGATTGACGGACCGCAGATTGTCGGTGGAACCCTCGCTGGTGCGCGCCGACAGGATCACGCCCGCCGGACCGCAGACCGTGGCGGTATCGCAGCGGCCCACGCCCAGGGGATGGCTGATCAGTCCCGCCATGGTCTGGCCGACGGTAAAATAGACACCCTCGGTCGAGCCCGTGGCGATCTGGAAGGAAACCCGCACCGGTCCCGAATCCGCCATGCCCAGATTGCCGCCCGTCAGCAACGCACCGATCACCAGCACGACAAACGCAACAAGAGCGGCTATGGCCAGGAAGCGCTCGGACATGACCGGAAAAGTTAATCCTTTATTTACGTCAACAGTGGGGCGTTAACTGGATGGCATGGGTTGCGGACTGCGCAAAAGACGGTGCGGACGAAGGGCTCATGAGCAACTCGCGGCAACTCCTGCAAGTCATGATAGCGGACTCGGCACTGTTTCTATATGCGCAGATATACTTAAGGCTTTGTTGACTGGAGGGCTGGCACAGTCGCGGCAGCGTTTCTTTGAAGGCTGCCCCCATGGCTGTTTCCGCAATCCGTAAAGCGAATTTGGCTGCCCTGCTTATGCTTGGCTGCAGCGTCATCGCCGTTCCTGCTCAGGCAGGATGGTTCGATTTCGACTCCACGCCTGCCGCCAAGACCGACATCAAAGCGGATGCAAAAAATGCGGCGGCGCAGCCCGCGACCACTTTGGATGACAGCATCCGTCAGGCGCAGATGCTGCGGCTGGCCGGCAGCTATCCCGAAGCGATCAAGCATCTTTCCCAGTTGATGCTGGTGGCGGGCGACGATTCGCGCGTCATCAGCGAATATGGCAAGACCCTGGCGGCGATGGGACGCGCTTCCGATGCGGTGAACTTTCTGACCCGCGCGCAGCAATTGCAGCCGAACGACTGGACGGTCTATTCGGCTCTGGGCGTGGCCTATGACCAGATCGGCGATCAGAAAAGCGCCCAGATCAACTATGGCCAGGCGCTGAAACTCAACCCGGAAGAGCCCAGCATCCTCAGCAATTACGCACTTTCACGCATGCTGGCCAAGGATCCCGAAATGGCGCGCGGCCTGGCCGCCCGCGCCGAAAAAGCCGGGGGCAGCCGGGACGCCATGATCGCGCGTAACATCGCCATGATCCGTTCCATCGCGCCGGAAGCCCCCGTGCAGCAAGTCGCGCAAGCGCCGGCGCCCGCTCCCGTTCCCCAGGCCGCGCCGCGGGCTCCCGTTGCTGTAGCAAGCGTCCCGGCGACGCCTGTCGCGCCAAGCGAAAATCGCGTTGTGATGCAGAAGGTGCCGGTGGATCCGCTGGCGGGCCCGGTCCAGACAGCCGCCAAGCCTTCGTCCGGCACTGCCACCAGTGCGCCGCGTCCGCTTCAGGCCAAGCCGATGGAGACGCCGGTAACGCCTGCGCCGGTAAAGGCCGCTGAACCCGCGCCCATCGCGCCCGCCCCCGTCGCCACCGCGAAGGTGACGCCGCCGGCACCCGCAAAGACTGCCGAAGTTAAACCCGCGCTGGTTAAGCCCGCTGAAGCAGCCCCCCTTGTCGCCGCCAAAGTGACCCCGCCAGCGCCTGTGAAAACCGTTGCGGTCAAAGCCGTGCCGGTCAAGTTCAGCCAGCCGGCCCCCCTGACCGCCGCCAAACTGGCATTGGCTCCGATCAAGATTGCCGAACCGGCCGTGACGCCGCCGGCCCCCGTAAAAGCCGCGGAGGCCAAGCCCGTGGCCGCCGCGCCCACTTCTAAGGTAGCCATGCCCGCGCCCGTCAAGGCGGCGGACGTCCAAAAGCCTGCCGCAACCTCCGTCACCGTGAAAATGGCGGCACCGGTCCCCGTCAAGGCCGCCGAGGCCGCCAAGCCGGAGGCCGCACCCAAGGTTCTTGTGTCCGCGCCCATAAAAGCCGCCGACGCCAAACCGCTGGTCAAGACGGTAGGCCAGCCGAAGGATGCGATCCCCGGCCTGCGCATGAGCGCCAACGCTTATTGATGAATCTGCGGCGCGCGGTACGCGCGTGAGCAGGTCCGATGGACCATTTCGAGCGACGAACCTCGAAGAAGCACGAGTTTAAGCACTCAGTTCCGTAGCCGCGATACGCGCGATGGCCAGCCCCGCCTCATCTTGCCCGCCGCTATCCATTGTCCATGCCGCCCCCAAACCGGCATAGGCGAGTATCCAGGTCAAGAGCCGCTTCGGTTCCAGCCTTGCTGCCCGTGCCACGATTTCGACCCGCCGTTGCAGACGGCCCGGCTCCCCGGCGAAACAGGCTTCGGGATTTCGGAACAGATTGGCATAATCGAATCCTCGCTCGCCGAGGACGCCTTTTGGATCGATGGCCAGCCACCCTCGTTCGCCGCCGTCAAGAATATTTCCATGATGGATGTCGCCGTGCAGCGGAACGATGTTTTGAGGCTGAGCCAGCAAATCGCGAGCCGCGGTCGCGCACGTCGTTAGAATGCCGCCATAGCGAAGCGCAGCTGGATCAAGCTGGCGAAACCATACTTGCATCGGAACGAGGCTTTCGGGCGAAACTTGCGCTCTTGGAGCATGCAGCTTCGCTACCACCGAGCAGATAATCTCAGTCGCCTCATCATCCTGGCCGGAGCGAGCCATTGTCGACAGGTCCCGCTGTCCAGCAAGCCGCTCAAGCAGAAGGGCCGGTCCATCATGGGCAAGAACCTTGGCCGCTCCGCATCCAGCGTACCAATCCATCATAGCGCTGCCACGTGTCTCCTCCTCGTCGACGGCGATTTTCAGCATTGCCGTCGCGCCATCGCAGAGAACCGGCAGCAACAGACTGCCGCTCCGGCCTGTCGCGATTGCTTCGCCGTCTTGCACAAGTTTCCAGCGTGCGAGCCACTTGTTGAATCTGCCGTCCGACATCATCCGAACCCTACAACTCCCAGGTCCGGATCGGCAATCGAGCCAATGTCCGCTTTTGACCAAAGCGGACATTTGATCTCGCCCTTCCATCGTCGGCGACGAAACTAAGCGTTGGGCGCGAGCAATTTCACGGCGTGAGCAGGAGCGTCGCGCGGAACCGTGCTTAACGCACGTGAGCACGCACGACGAACTCAGGACGCAAAAGATCCGCGCCGGATCACATCATCTTCTTGATGGTCAGAATCGCCGGGCCCATGATGACGACGAACAAACACGGCAGAAAGAAGATGATCATCGGAACCGTCAGCTTGGCGGGCAGCGAAGCCGCCTTGCGCTCGGCCTCCTGCATGCGACCCTCGCGGTTTTCAACGGCGGTGACGCGCAGCGCCTGGCCCAGGGGCGTGCCGTATTTCTCGGCCTGGTTGAGGGCGGTTGCCACCGCCTTGACACCGGCATGGCCGCACCGCTTGGCCAGATTGTCGAAGGCCTGGCGGCGGTCGGGAAGATAGCTGAGTTCGGCGGTGGTAAGCGCCAGTTCCTCGGCCAGTTCGGCGGACTGGGTGCCGACCTCCGCCGCCACGCGGGAAAAGGCGCTTTCGATCGACATGCCGGATTCCACGCAGATCAGCATCAGGTCCAGCGCGTCGGGAAAAGCGCGCATGATCGACGCTTGGCGGCGCGCGATCATATTGTTGACGAACATGTCCGGCAGATAGAAGCCGATCAAGGCGCCGACAAAGGCCGCGCCGACCTTCTGCACCGGCGACCAGCTCAGATGCAGGATCACGAACAGGTAGAACAGCACGACGACGAAGACGATGAACGGCATCACGAAACGGAAAAACATGAAGGCGATGAGGGGCGCCTGGCCGCGATAGCCGGCACTGGACAGCTTTTCGCGGGAATTTTCGCTTTCCAGCACATTGCCCAGCTTGAAGCGATCCAGGGTCGCCTTCATATAGGACACCGGTTCGATACGCAGCGTGCCGCGTTTGGCGTTCAGGGCGGCGTGATGCTTGGCGCGCAGTTCCTCGCGGCGGCGGGCGACGGACTTGAGCCGGTCCTGCAGCCCGCTGCCTTCCAGATAGGGAACACCCAGGGTCAGCACCGTGGCGAAGGCCAGGATGCCGACAAAGAGCATGGCCAGGAAGCTCTTGTCGAACAACAGATTCATGACGGTGTCCATCAGAAGCCTCTCACCGCCTAATGCTTGAAGTTGATCATTTTGCGCATCACCAGGATGCCGCAGCTCATCCAGATCACGCAGCCCGCCAGCATCAGGTTGCCGGCGCGTTCGGTGAACAGCTTGGCGATATAGGCCGGGGTGGTGAGATAGACGATGCCCATAACGCCCGGAGGCAGCGAGCCGATGATCGCGGCGCTGGCTTTGGCTTCCGACGACATTGCCCTGATTTTACCCTGCAACCGCTTGCGGTCGCGCAGCACAGCGGCGAGGTTTCCCAGGGCTTCGGACAGATTGCCGCCCGACTTGCTTTGAATGGTCATGACGATCGTGAAGAAGCCCACCTCCGACGTGGGCATGGACTCCATCATCCGCTTGAGGGCTTGGTCCAAGGTGACGCCGACTTTCATGCTTTCCGTCAGGGCATGGAATTCGCTGCCCACCGGATTGGGAATCTCGCGCGCCACGATGCGCAACGCTTCATTGGTGGGCAAGCCGGACTTGACCGAGCGCACGATAACGTCGATGGCTGTGGCGAAATTCTCGGTGAATTTCTTCATGCGGCGATTGGTGAGAAAGCTCAGTACCCAGCGCGGCAGGCCAAGCCCGACCGCGAACATCGCCAGCGCGATCACCAGCGGACTCTGATGGGTCATGATCGCGATTCCCGCGGCGATACAGGCGGCGATCCCGCAAATCATCCAGAAGGTGCGCGGGCTGGCCTTGGGAAAGCCGGCCTGTTCCAGCCGGCGCCGCATGGTGGGCCGCTCTTTCTTGGCGGCCCGGTTTTTTTCCACGTCCTTGAGCATCGCCGCGACGTTCTTGCGCTTTTGGGCGGCATCCGGGGCGGTATTCGCGCCACGGCCCCGCGCGTTGCCGGCCGGCTTGGCCACCGCCGCGACGCGTTTCTGGGTGACGGCGTCGCCGCCGGAAAATGCGAACGCCGCGCCGCCAAGCGCAAGCGCGAACAAGATGCCGACCAGAAAGATCATTGATTGACCTTATCGAGCGCGTCGGCCAGCTCTTTTTCAAGATTGTAGTAGCGGGCGCGCTCCCAGAAATTGGGCCGCACCACGCCGGAGCCGACATGCTTGCCGCGCAACTTGCCGCTTTCGTCCTCGCCGGTGATCTCGTAAGACACCAGATCCTGGGTAATCACGACGTCGCCTTCGGTGCCGATCACTTCGGTGATCTTGGTAATGCGGCGCGAACCGTCGCGCATGCGCTCGGCCTGGATGATGATGTCGATGGAACCGACGATCATTTCCCGGATGGTCTTCATCGGCAGCGAGAAGCCGCCCATGGTGATCATGGATTCCAAGCGGCCCATGGCTTCGCGCGGGGAGTTGGCGTGCAGCGTGCCCATCGAGCCGTCATGGCCGGTGTTCATCGCCTGCAAAAGGTCGAAGGCCTCGGGTCCGCGCACTTCGCCCACGATGATGCGTTCGGGGCGCATACGCAGACAGTTCCTGACCAGGTCGCGCATGGTGATCTGGCCCTGCCCTTCCAGGTTGGGAGGGCGGGTTTCCAGCCGCACCACATGGGGCTGCTGGAGCTGAAGTTCGGCGGCGTCTTCGCAGGTGATGACGCGCTCTTCGGTGTCGATATAGGCGGTCATGCAATTCAAAAGCGTGGTCTTGCCCGAGCCGGTACCGCCGGAAATCAGGATGTTGCAGCGGCAGCGGCCGATCACTTGCAGCACGCGCGCCGCATCGGGACTGATCGAGCCGAACTTGACCAGATCTTCCAGCTTCAGCTTGTCTTTCTTGAACTTACGAATGGTCAGGGTGGGCCCGTCCAGGCTCAGCGGCGGACCGATGACGTTGACGCGGGAGCCGTCCAACAGACGCGCGTCGCAAATCGGCGAGGATTCGTCGACGCGGCGGCCGACCTGCGACACGATGCGCTGGCAGATGTTCATCAGCTGGGCGTTGTCGCGGAAGCGGATATTGGTGAGCTGCACCTTGCCCTGGACTTCGATGAAGACCCGGTTGGCGCCATTGACCATGATATCGGCGATATCGTCGCGCGCCAGCAGCGGCTCAAGCGGCCCATAGCCCAGAACGTCGTTGCAGATGTCCTGGAGCAGATGTTCCTGCTCTGCGATGGACATCACCACCGCCTTGATCGAGATAATTTCGTTGACGATGTCGCGGATTTCCTCGCGCGCCGAATCCGGATCGAGCTGCGCCAGCTGCGCCAGATCGATGGTGTCGATCAGGGCATTAAAAATCGTGGATTTGATCTGGTAATAGTCTTCCGAACGGCTGTCGGTCACCGCCCGCACGACGGGTTTGGACGGCTGCGGAGCGGTTTGTGGAGCCGGCGCCGCCGCAGGTGCGGACGGGGGCGCCGCCGCGGCGGCACTGACGCGCGGCACCGCGCTCGCCGGCTCGCGCGCGGGTGCGGCGGATTTTCCGAAAGCAGGCTCGGAGCCGATGCGCTTGCCGAAATGGCTCATTCCTATGCCCGTTTCCTACCCTTGAGGAACGAAAAAATATTCACGGTATTCTTGGCGGCCACGCCCTGCATGGTGCGCCCGGTGATGGCGCGGCACAGTTGACGCAGAGATTCGGCGACCGGGGCCTTGGGCATCACTTCCATCACCATCTGCCCGTTGTTGGCGGCCTGACCGAATACCGCAGGATCGAAGGGGATGATGGCGGAGGGATCCAGGCCCATGGTCTCGGCAAAGTCCTTGGCGGGAATTTCAGGACGCTTGGGAACACCGACCTGATTGATCACCAGACGGGGCGGGGCGTCGTTGGGACGGGCGCCCTTGACCAGATCGATGATATTCTTGGCGTTGCGCAAGCTGGTGAGATCCGGGGTCGCCACGATCACGACTTCGTCGGCCGCCAGCAGCGCCGTCTTGATCCAAGGCTGCCAGCCGTGCGGCAGGTCCAGGATGACGCAGGGAATGGATTGGCGCACCGCGTCTATCACTGTCTCGAACGCATCCGGCGAGGCTTCATACTCACGGTCCAGGACGGCGGGAGCGGCGAACAAGGAAAGATGCTCGCCGCGCTTGATCAACAAACGGTCGAGCAGGACATCGTCCAGACGCTCGGGCGCGCTCAGCGCATCGCAAATGCCCTGGCTGGCCTCGTCGTTGAAATCCAACCCGACGGTGCCGAAAGGCAGATCCAAATCGATGACGGTGGTGTTGATATGGAGTTCCTCGGCGATGCACCAGCCGATATTGTGCGACAGGGTTGAAGAACCCGCGCCGCCACGGGCGCCGATCACGGCCACCACGCGGCCGATCGGAGCCGAGCCGGGGTCCAGATAAAGGCCCGAAACCACTTCGATCAACTGCAGCGGCGACAAGGGCGCTACCAGATATTCCGAAGCGCCGCGGCGCATCAATTCGCGGTAAAGTTCGACATCGTTGCTGCGGCCCACCACGACCACCTTGGTCGCGGGATCGCAGACCTCCGCCAGGCGGTCGAGTTCCAGCAGGGCTTCCTCGCCCTGCAATTTGGTCTCGACCACCAGCAGATTGGGCGTGATCTGGCCGGTATAATGCTGAACGGCGGCATCGACGCCGCCCAACTGCACCTGCAAATGCGCCTTGGATAGGCGGCGATCGGCGGCGGCCCGCTGCAAGGCGGCCCCGGTATCGGGAAATTCGCAGAAGGCGTGGATGGAAATGCGCGGCACGGGACGTTCGTGCGGCGCGGCGCCAAAACTTTCGACTTGCGGGGGCTTACTCATGTTTGGTTCCGTTTCACGCGTTACTGGCCGACATTGGAAGTATTGGCAGACTGTTCGCTATTGCTCTCCGGAGAGTGCTTGGCGGCCTGGGTGACCTCACCTTTTTGATAGTGATCCATAACGTTGGCGCGGCGCGCCGTGTCCACCGGCCCCATGGCGCCCGGACCCAGCAGGTCACGCGGATCGGCGACCATGGCGGCGATATTGTGCTGCACCGAGCAGCCAAAGTTTTTAGGCGTAAGATTGTCACCGCTAAATGCGAGGTTTTCCGACCAGTCGCCGCAGGTTTCCGCACGTGCGGTGTAGGAGATGTAGCTGACATCCACGCGGGTGTCGCCATTGGCGGCGTCGCGGGTCGAGACCAGTATTTTGTCGCGGCTGATGCCGGTTGCCGCGGCGCGTTCGCTAAAGAAGATGATCGCGGCACGGCTGGCGGGGCCGTTGGGGACACTGATGCCCAGACTGCCGTTGCCGCGAACGCGGTATTCCGTCACGAAGGCGTCGAACTTGGCGGTATCCTCGGCGCTCATGCCGTCGGCGCCACCCAAGAATTGAATCTTGAGATCGCGGAAGCTGGGCTCCACCGCAATCGGATGGTTGCGGGCACCGTCTTCCGAAATCATGCTGCCGTCATTGGTGACGGAACAGCTGCCCGCCACCAGAACAGAAACAAGGGCGGCAGCGCGTAGCAGATACTCAGGTTTCATGACCTTCCTCCTAGCGCACGACAAAGCCGACAGGCGCGGAAGCCTGCGACGCGATGGGTTTTTCGTCTTTCTTCTTATAGGTCGCGTTGAGGCGGCCCAGCAGGAGCGTTTCCGGATCGGTCGGCGCGACAAATCCATCGGTGGGTGCGCTGAATGCGCTTTCGGCATTGGGCTCGACCAAATACGCGCTGACCAACACCACCAATTCCGTCTGATTGTCGGCGAAATCGCGGCTGCGAAACAGAGCGCCCAGCACCGGTAGGTCCTTCACGCCCGGAAAGCCGTCGATCACCTGCTTGGTATTGTGCTGCATTAGGCCGGCCACCGCGAAACTGCCGCCGGACGGCAATTCAATGGTCGTCGCTGTGCGCCGCACCGCGAGTGCCGGAATGGCAAGAGTGCCACCACCGCTACCCGCAATGAATGAGCCGGTATTGGTAAGTTCACTGACCTCGCTGGAAAGCTGCAAGCTGATACGCCCCGGCGCCAGCACCACGGGCGTGAAGCTGAGACCGACGCCAAACTGCTTGAATTGCACGGTGACATTGCCGTCGCGATCGCGCGATATGGGCACCGGGAATTCGCCGCCGGCGAGGAATTTCGCGGTTTCGCCGCTGACGGCGGTCAGGTTCGGCTCGGCCAGCATATGCACCAACCCAATCTGCTCCAGGGCCTTGAGCGTGCCTTGGGCATTGTTGGGGCAGACGGGATTGCCGCTGGAGCTGATGGTGCTGCTCGAGTTTATGCCACTGGTAACGGTATTGGCCATCGAGTCGTTCGCCGCACGGCCAGTGAGTAACTGGATAGGATCGGTGTTTGGAATGCGGATGGCATGGCCGGCACCATCGACGAGGAGCTGTGTCCCAAAGCCCGTGGTGGCGCTGTTGGCAACCCCGCTCGTGACGCCATTGACGGCGCTGGAAGTGACATTCGGAAAGAATTGTCCAGAACACATCTGGCCGATTTGTCCCCCGGACAGATCACTCAGTGCCTTGCCCGCCAGGCCGAAAGGATTGGAGGTGCCGATCACGCCTGGCACCCCGGCGATCTTGGCCGCCGCACTCAGATCGACACCGAATTGCTTGGCGACATTGCGGTTCATTTCCGCGATGCGGACTTTCAGCATCACCTGCTGGCCGCCGGCGATATTGATCATGTTGACGACCTTCTTGGAGTCGCCGGTGAAGCGGGCCGCCAGATCGGCGGCACGCGTGGCTTCCAACGCGCTGGAGACCGAGCCGGTCAGAACCACATTGTCGTTCATGGCCTGCACCAGGATGGCCGAATTGGGCATCGCCATCTTCATCAGGCCGGCCAGGTCAACCGTGTCTTTCTCGACGCGGATATCCAGAACCAGGATCTGCTTGCCCTGGGCGTCGAAGAAGAAGGCGTTGGTCTGACCCACCTTGGTGGCCAGCAGGAAGATGCGCCGCGGCGTGCGCACCACCGCGTCGACCAGGTCGGGATTGGACACCAGCACGTCGCGCGCATCGGCATCGAGCTGCACCACGGCCGCTTTGTCCAGCGGCAAGGTCAGGCGTTGATGCGTGGCCGCACCACGGGTGGATATGGCCATTACCTTGGCATTGGCTTCGTCCAGAATGGGACGCGCGGGAGCCGCGAAAGCGGCGCAAGGCGCAACCAGCGCCAGCGCGAAAGCGAACAGAATTTTGTTGGGGGACATCACTGCGGACTCTCCTGCCGATTGGCGCCTGCCATGCCGTAACGGATCACAGAGACGGGGCCGTCATAGGTCGCGGCGGCGCGGCGCTTGTGCGCCGGAGCATCGAGGCTGGCGACGTTGCCTTCACTCAAGGGACGAAGCGCCAGCGACAGCGATCCCGAGATGCCGGCGCCGGAAAGCACTTCCGCCTGCTCGGGCGAGACTTCGACGGTTGCGGTCTTGCCGACCACCGTGCGGGCGTCTTTTTCCTGGCGATAGGTTTGGTCCACCGCCAGCACGCGCAGATTGGATAGGATCGTCTTGGCGGAGCCGCGGTTGCCACTGCCATCGGCCTTGCGAGTCAAAATGACGTCCACGCGATCATTGGGCAGGATGAAGCCGCCCGCGCCGGAGTCGGTGGAGATCGCGATCGATACGGCGCGCATGCCTTCGCTCAGCGTCGCGGCCATGAAGCCCGATGCGTCGCCATGCACCAGCGCGTTCTGGGTGATCGGCTGACCCGGCAAAATCATCGCGCGCACGACTGTGCCTTTCACGATCTGCTCTTCGCTGCCCGACACCGCATGCGTGATGAAAGACGGATCGACAGTCGAAGACGGCCACTTCTCCCAGCGCACTTGCTCGGCGGTGAGCGCCTGGCCCGGCGAAAGATTGGTGCTGGCGACGAGAACTTCGCTCGTCGCGATTACGGGAGCAGGCTTGGCTTGAACGACGGGCGTACCGCCGCCCAGCATGCCGCGCACGAGAAATGCGGCGCCACCGGCCGCTACGAGGGCAAAGCCAAGCACGATGATGCGTTGGGGGTTCATGAGGGCAGCTCCTTTGGTGACAATTCACCATGCAACCCTTTAGAAATTGCTTAAGATGGAGCCGCGCAATTGCCTTATAAAACAATTGTTTCGCGTTGAACTTGTTTAAAATCCAACGCAAGAAGCGCGGAGCGCGCGTTGAGCCGCCGTTAAGCACTTGCCGCGAGACGGAAAATTTCCGTTGACGGCAGCAGGAAAAAGGCGCCGGCGACCAGCGCCACGCCATAGGGAACTCCCGAGTGCACATCATGCAACTTCACGATCCAGTCCTGGCGGGAGAGACGGGCCGGCAACGGGTATTGGCGCAGAAGCATCAGGCCAAGCGTGAGAAGACCCCCAAAAATGCTGGCCAAAAGCGCGTAAGGCAGAAGGTCGCTCAAACCCAGCCACAACAAGACGACAGCAAAGAGCTTGGCGTCTCCGCCGCCGATGTAGCCCAGGGCGAACAAGGTGAAACCGAGCAGAAGTCCCGCAAACCCGGCCAGCACGTGCCAGCCGATGACCGCGGGAGACAGTCCGGCCGCAATCGCGAAAGCCGCAAAGGCAGCCATCAGCGCCAAAGTGATGAAATTGGGGATTGTGAAGCTTGCGACATCCCATCCCGCGGCTAGAGCCAGCAGGAGCGGCAATGCGCCTAAAACCAAAATTTCCGCAAGCATCTGCGAACCTTTGAAAAACGAACGGCCGCCTTTTTTGAAAGGCGGCCGTTCCAGAAATGCCGAGCAGCAGCCTTATTTCAAGTTTGTCGCAACGCTGTCGAAGGTCGTTGACAGATTGGTGCCGACAAGTTTCACGGCAGTGATGATGACAACGGCGATGAGAGCGGCAATCAGGCCATACTCGATGGCGGTGGCACCCGATTCATCGCGGACAAAACGCGAGATGATGTTCATTTTAGTCTCCAACTTTAGTAACACCCTAGGATGCCCACCCCCGGACGAACTCTTTTCGTTCGTTGTAGACATGCCCGACACTAAGAACCCCGGCTTAATTTGCACTTAATCCTGTTACAGATAGTTTTTTAATGTTGTACGGGTTTTTACCGCAAACCCGGCCAGCACGTGCCAGCCGATGACCGCGGAAGACAGCCCCGCCGCAATCCCGCGGCTAGGGCCAGCAGGAGCGGCAATGCGCCTAAAACCAAAATTTCCGCAAGCATCTGCGAACCTTTGAAAAACGAACGGCCGCCTTTTTTGAAAGGCGGCCGTTCCCGAAATACCGTGCGGCAGCCTTACTTCAGGTTTGTCGCAACACTATTGAAGGTCGTTGACAGATTGGTGCCGACGAGCTTCACGGCGGTGATGATGACAACGGCGATGAGAGCGGCGATCAGGCCATACTCGATGGCGGTGGCACCCGATTCATCGCGGATAAAACGCGAGATAAGATTCATTTCAGTCTCCACTTTAGTAACACCCTAGGATGCCCACCCCCGGACGAACTCTTTTCGT
>DATEIA010000083.1:0-2114 GCA_035279305.1 Rhizomicrobium sp. | reverse complement strand
GGATTTCGTCACCAGCCTGTTTGTCGCTTCCACCCATGCCTGGCTGTTGTTCTTCTCCTCCACCGGCATGGCCTACAAGCTCAAGGTCTGGCGCCTGCCGGAAGCGCGCATCGCCGGCAAGGGCAAGGCGATGGTCAATCTGTTGCCGCTGGCCGAGGGCGAGCGCATCACCACCATCCTGCCGCTGCCGGAAAACGAGGCGGAATGGGCAAACCTCAATGTGGTGTTCGCCACCCGCTCCGGCGATGTGCGGCGCAACCAGCTGTCCGATTTCGCCCAGGTCAACAAGAACGGCAAGATCGCCATGAAGTTGGCCGACGGCGACGGTATTGTGGGCGTCGCCACCTGTACCGATGCCGATGACTTCCTGCTCACCACCCGGGGCGGCAAGGCCATCCGCTTCCCGGTGGGCGATGTGCGCGTCTTCAAGGGGCGCGACTCCACCGGCGTGCGCGGCATAAAGCTGGCGGCTGGCGACGAAGTCGTCAGCCTATCCCTGCTGTATCATTCCGATGCCACCTCGGCGGAGGCCCGCGCCTATCTCAAACAGGCCAGTGCGGCGCGGCGCGCCGAAAGCGGCGAGGCGGAGGCGCCCGTCGAGGCGGAAGAGGATGTCGAGGAAGGCGTGGAAGAGGCGACGCTGACGTCCGAGCGCTATGCGGCGCTGGGCGCGCGCGAGCAATTCGTCCTTACTTTGTCGCAGACCGGGTTCGGCAAACGCAGTTCGTCTTATGAATATCGCGTCACCGGCCGCGGCGGTTCCGGTATTGTCGCCATCGGCATGGGCAAGAAGAACAGCGCGGTGATCGCCTCCTTCCCCGTCGAAGAGAGCGACGATCTGATGCTGATTTCCGATTCCGGCCAGACCATCCGGGTCGCGGTGTCGGGCATCTCCATCCAGGGCCGTGCCGCCCAGGGCGTGACCGTCTTTCGGGTGGATGAAGGCGAGAAGGTCGTGTCGGTCGAGCGTATCGCCGATGTCGGCGGCGGCGAATGACGGTCAAAAAACGCACCGCGCTTTATCCCGGCACTTTCGATCCGGTGACCCTGGGGCATCTGGACATCATCAAGCGCGCCGTCAAGCTGGTGGACCATCTGGTCATTGGGGTGGCCACCAATGTCTCCAAGAGCCCGATGTTCACCCTGGACGAACGGGTGGCGATGGTGAAGGCCGAGGCCGAAAGACTGGCGGCCGGTCATGCCACGATCGAGGTGGTGGCGTTCGACAGCCTGCTGGTCAAGTTCGCCGCCCAGCTCGGCGCCTCGATGATCGTTCGCGGCCTGCGGGCGGTGTCGGATTTTGAGTATGAGTTCCAGATGGTGGCGATGAACCAGCGCCTGAATACCGAGATCGAAACCGTCTTTCTGATGGCCGATCCGCGGCATCAGGCGATATCCTCCAAGCTGGTCAAGGAAATCGCCATGCTGGGCGGCGATATTTCGCCTTTCACCACCCCTGCCGTTGCCCAAGCCCTCGTCAATCGTTCCAAGGAAAAGACCTAATGGCCGACTATCTCATTCTCGATCTCAAGGATGGACCGGTGAAGATCAAGCTGCGTTCCGACCTGGCGCCGGGCCATGTCGAGCGCATCAAGAGTTTGGCGGCAAGCGGCTTCTATGACGGTGTGGTGTTCCATCGCGTCATCCCCGGCTTCATGGCCCAGACCGGCGATCCCACCGGCACCGGCAGCGGCGGCTCGGATTTTCCCGACCTCAAGGCGGAATTTTCCGGCGAAAAGCACAAGCGCGGCACGGTGTCGGCGGCGCGCAGCGCCAATCCCAACAGCGCCAACAGCCAATTCTATATCTGCTTTGACGACGCGCCCTGGCTGGACCGGCAATATTCGGTGTGGGGCGAAGTGGTCGAAGGCATGGACAATGTCGACAAGATCAAGAAAGGCGGCGAACACAATAACGGCACCATCAGCGGCGAGCCCGACAAGATCCTCAAGGCGCGTATCGAGACGGAAGTCTAGATGTTTGATCCCAGGATTTGATGGTGCACCCTTGTCACCCGATTCGAAGGATGCGCTATGGGACAGGTTCTTCACGGCTGCGCCACAACGACAGAGGCGATCCGTAGAGCGATACAGCATAGTCAAGAGAGCCTGAGG
>DATEIA010000082.1:0-10935 GCA_035279305.1 Rhizomicrobium sp. | reverse complement strand
CGGCCGCTGGCGCCGCGCCTGCCGCCGGCGCCAAGCCGGCCGCTGCTCCGGCCAAGAAGTAAACTACGTCCTCCGGATAGGGGATTTTGGCCATCCGGCCAGGAGCGAGGAGCGATGTGGACAAGAAGTCCATGAGCGACGAGCGACACAGCCGGGGGACGAAAGACCCATCCGGAACGCCCTTACTTATTGCGGGGCTGGGTAATCCCGGCTCGCAATATGCCAAGAACCGGCACAATGCCGGCTTCATCGTCGTGGACGAATTGCACGCCCATTACAAATTCGGCCCCTGGAAAGCCAAGTTCGACGGCCAGCTGTCGGAAGGCGCGCTGGGCGGACGCAAGACCTATCTCCTGAAGCCCCAGACCTTCATGAACCTGTCCGGCGATTGCGTCGGTCCGGCGCTGCGCTTCTTCAAGCTGCCGCTGGAAGCCCTGGTGGTGGTGCATGACGAGATCGATTTGGCGGCGGGCAAGCTGAAGGCGAAGACCGGCGGTAGCGATGCCGGGCAGAATGGTTTGCGCTCCATCACCGCCACCTTGGGCCCGGACTACCGCCGGGTGCGGCTGGGGATCGGCCATCCCGGCGAAAAGCATCAAGTCAGCACCCATGTGCTGCAGAATTTCAGCAAGGACGATATCGGCTGGCTGAAGCCCTTGGTGATGGCCATGGTGGAAGCGGCGCCCTTGCTCGCCAAGGACGACGATGCCGGTTTCATGAGCAAGGTGGCGTTGCTGTTGCAACCGCCTAAACCAAAAGCGAAAGAATCGTGAAGGTTGCAATCAGATTCGATTCATTTATCTCCGACAGCGCAATGGATGGCCGGCTCGCGCTGCGGCCGCAAGGGCGGCCTTGCTGGCCGGCCATGACGAGGTTCTAAGGAAATGGGTTTCAAATGCGGAATTGTGGGCCTGCCCAATGTCGGCAAGTCCACTTTGTTCAATGCCCTCACCCAGACGGCGGCGGCACAGGCGGCCAATTATCCGTTCTGCACCATCGAGCCCAATGTCGGCGACGTGGCGGTGCCCGATCCCCGGCTGGAGACCTTGGCCAAGATCGCCGGATCGCAAGAGATCATTCCCACCCGCATCACCTTTGTCGATATCGCCGGATTGGTGCGCGGCGCCTCCAAGGGCGAAGGGCTGGGCAACCAATTCCTGGCCAATATCCGCGAAGTCGATGCGGTGGCGCATGTGCTGCGCTGTTTTGTGGACGACGACATCACCCATGTCGAAGGCAAGATCGATCCGATCTCCGACGCCGAGACGGTGGAAACCGAACTGATGCTGGCCGACCTGGAAAGCCTGGAAAAGCGCATCAAGCCGCTGGAGAAGAAAGCCAACTCCGGCGAGAAGGAAGCCAAGGAAGCGCTGGCCCTGATGATGAAGGCTGTGACCTTGCTGCGCGAGGGCAAGCCCGCGCGCCGGGCCGAGCTTTCGCCGGAAGAACGCGCGCCTTACAGCCAGCTGGGCCTGATGACCGCCAAGCCCGTCCTCTATGTCTGCAATGTCGAGGAGGCCTCCGCCGCCACGGGCAACGCGATTTCCGCCAAGGTCGAAGCCATGGCGAAAGCAGAAGGCGCCCGCAGTGTGGTGATCTCCGCCAAGGTGGAGGAAGAAATCGCGCAATTGCCCAATGCGGAGCGCGGCGATTTCCTGGACAGTTTGGGGCTGGAAGAACCGGGCCTCAACCGGCTGATCCGCACCGGCTATGATTTGCTGGGCCTGCTCACCTTCTTCACCGTCGGGCCCAAGGAAGCCCGCGCCTGGACCGTGACCAAAGGCTCCAAGGGGCCGCAGGCCGCGGGCGTCATCCATACCGATTTCGAGCAGGGCTATATCCGCGCCGAGACCATTGCCTATCCCGACTATGTCGCGGGCAAAGGCGAAGCGGGCGCGCGCGAGGCGGGCAAGTTCCGGCTGGAAGGAAAAGACTATATCGTCGCCGACGGCGACGTGATGCATTTCCGGTTTAACAATTGAGCCACTGACGAAAACCACCACACCGCTGTCATGGCCCGCGAATGCGGGCCATCCAGGTGAAACCTGCACCAGCCGGGAAGAATAAGCCTCAGTTCTTCTTTTGAAGGCCCGAGCCAGCCCAACTGGGTGGCCCGCACTCCGGCGGGCCATGACACTGGGAAGGTGGCGACGCGATGCGCCTTAGTTCTTCACCCATCTCCTAAAATTCGGAGTATTGGTGAAGCCGGCATAGATATTGTCCGCATCGTCCACCGTCACCGACTCGATGGTGTTGTATTCGCCCCAGGGAATGAACCCCAGCACCTTGCCATCGCTGATCTTGCCCCAGCGGATGCCGTTCTTGAATCCGGGATTGGTGGTGGGATTGGAATGCGAATCGCTGACATAGAGCATGTCGCCCTTGATGAAGATACCGCTGGGCCGCCCGAACTGCCGCCATTCCGCCAGGAACTTGCCCTGCTGATCGAATATCTGGATGCGGTTGTTGGAGCGGTCCGCGACATAGAGCCGGCCCTGCCGGTCCATGGCCAGGCCGTGCGGCGTGCTGAACTCGCCCGGGCCGCTGCCCAGCTTGCCCCAGCTCAGCAGGAATTTGCCGTTGCGGTCGTATTTGAGAATCCGGTTGTTGGTCTTGTCGCTGCGGCCAGTCTTGTCGTTGTGGCCGTCGGCGACAAAGATGCTGCCGTCCGGCGCGACCAGCACATCCGAAAGGCCATTGAACAGCTCGTTGGTCGCGCCCGATACGCCTCTGGTGCCCATGGTGCGCAGCAGCTGGCCGTCTTGGGTGAATTCGCGGACCACATTGGCCGCCACGCCGCTCGGGGAGATACCTTCCACCAGCCAAACATGATTGTCGCGGCCGATGAAGATGCCGTGAGGATAGAGAAATTCGCCGGCGCCCCAGCTTTTCACCAGCTTGCCTGAGGCATCGAACTTCAGCACCGGATTGAGGATCTTGTTCTTCGCGCACGCGTCATCGTTGCTGCCGCAGCGTTCGAACACCCACACGCTTTTGCCATCGCGGTCCATGTCCACGGCGGAGATGTCGCCGAATTTGCGGTCCAGTTTCGCCCAGCCTTCGTCCATATGGTAGGGGTTGGGGTAATCGTTGGGATCGTGCGGCGGCGGCATCGCCACCGGCGGCACACCACCTGCGCAGGCACTGACCGCGAGCGCGCAGATACCCCATACAGCATGACGCAGACGCATACGCTCTCCCTTTAGGCCGGTCTTTGCGGCCTTGGGGACAGCCTAGCGCAAGCTCTGGCTGCCGCCTAGCGCAGCGAGGCCTCGATATTGCCGCCGTCCACGGTGACGACCGCCGCGGTGGTCTTGGCCGCCGTGGCCAGATAGACAAAGGCATCGGCCACATCTTCCGCCGTCACTTCCCGCTTGAGCAGATTGCCCGCCATATAGTCGGCCTCGGACACGCCGCGCGCCTTGGAACGCGCCGCCACCATCTCATCGGTCAAGAGACCGGAACGGATGCGGTCGGCATTGACCGCATTGGCGCGGATGCCGTCCTTGCCGTGATCCAGAGCATATTGCTTGACCAGGAACAGGGTCGCCGCCTTGGGCAGGCCGTAAGGTCCGAAATCCTTGCCCGGATTGACCGCCTGTTTGGACGTGTTGAACAGCAGGCAGCCGAAGGTCCCCTGCGCCAGCATGATACGCGTGGCGTGCTGCGCCACCGCCTGATGCGCCCAAAAATTTAGTTCGAAGGATTTGCGCAAGGTCTCGTCGTCCACCTTGCCGATGGCGCCCTGCCAGGCCGCGCCGGCATTCGAGACCAGGATATCCACCCCGCCAAAGGCCGACACCACGGCATCGAAGGCGGCGCGCACGCTTTGCGGATTGGTGACGTCGCATTCCACTGCCAGGGCCTTGCCGCCGATCTTTTTCGCTGCGGCTTTGGCCGCGTCCAGATCGCGGTCCAGGATGGCGACTTCCGCGCCTTCCTTGGCAAAAGCGCGTGCCGTGGCCGCGCCGATGCCAGAGCCGCCGCCGGTGATCACCGCCACCTGGCGGGCCAGGGATTTCTCGTTGGACTTGCCCAGCTTGGCCTGTTCCAGCGACCAATACTCCACTTCAAACATGTCGAAGTCGCTGATGCTGCGATATTCGCCCATCGCCTCGGCATCGGTGATCACGGCGATGGCGTTCTCGGCGATGTCGGCAGCGATGGCGGCATCCTTGGCGCTGCCGCCGACCCCGAACATGCCCACACCCGGCACCAGAATCACGCGCGGCAAGGGATCGAGTTCCTTTTTCTTCACCGCGCTCTTGGCGTTATTGTCTTCGAAATAGCGATGATAGCGCGCGACATAGGCGGCGACCGCCTCCTGCACATCCACCGACCATTGTTCCAGCTTGCCCGCTTCCGGTGCGGGCACGATCACCGGCCAGTTCTTGGTGCGGATGGTGTGGTCGGGGGTCACCACGCCGACCTGACTGTAGCGCGCCAGTTCCGCGCCGTTCACGTAATTGAGAATCTGGGCGTTGGTGCGGAAATCCAGCAGCTGACGTTTGGCGGTCCCGGCCATCGCGTTCTTTTCGATCGCCACCGCGCCGCGCAGGATGGGCGCGATTTCCGCCACCGCGGCGATGTTGGACGGCAGCTTGGCCTGGACCAATGACTTGCGCTGGCGGGTCAGCCGCTCTTCCGCCATGGTGACGAACGCAATCATCCGCTCATAAGCCTGCTTGGCGCTGTCGCCCATGGTGAAGATGCCATGCTGCAGCAAGATCAGGCCTTCGGCTTTCGGATGTTTATCGAATACCTCCGCCACCGCCTTGGCCAGGGCGAAACCGGGAATGGTGTAGGGCACATAGGCGACACGATCGCCATAGACCTCCTGCACCAGCGCCTTGTTGTCGGGCTGGTCGGTCAGCGCCAGCACAGCGGTGGAATGAACATGGTCGATGAATTTGTGCGGCAGGAAGGCGTGCAGCAGGGTTTCGACCGACGGATTGGGCGCGGTGGAGTCCAGCAGATTGATGCGCTGGTAATTGACCATGTCCTCGTCGGACAGCCTGTCCAGCTTGCGCAGTTTGCGTAAGGGTTCCAGCCGCACCGCCGGCAACCCGGCAGGCTCGATCACCCCCATGTCCCAGCCCGAGCCCTTGATGCAGATCACCTCCACATCCTCACCCAGCTGGTCCTTGACCACCGTCTTGACCGAGGTATTGCCGCCGCCATGCAGCACCATCTTGGGATCGCTGCCCAACAGGCGGGTGGTGTAGGTGCGCACCGCCAGATCTTCATGGACGCCCTTGGGGGCGTAGCGGGCGATGAAGTCCTGGGCGTCCTTGTCCGACCAACCGCTCTGCATGACACTTCTCCTATGGCCTACCGCTTCGCTACTTGAGGCCAGGCCTATTTCGGAAAAAGGCTGCGTAAGCCTTCGGCGGTGGCGGCGCAAGTGCCGCGTTCGGTGATGAAGCCGGTGACCAGCCGCGCCGGGGTGACGTCAAATCCGGGATTGGCGGCGGCCGAGCCGGGCGCGGCGATTTCCACCACGGTCACGGAACCGTCAGGAAGGCGGCCCGCCATTTTCAGCACTTCGTCCTGGCTGCGCTCTTCGATGGGAATGTCGCGCCCGTCGGGAATCGTCCAGTCGATGGTGGAACTGGGCAGCGCGACATAGAAAGGAATATTATTGTCCTTGGCCGCCAACGCCTTCAGATAGGTGCCGATCTTGTTGGCGACATCGCCATTGGCGGTGACCCGGTCGGTGCCCACGATCACCATGTCCACCTGCCCCGCCTGCATGAAATGGCCGCCGGCATTGTCGGTCAGGATGGCATGGCTCACGCCATGGCTGCCCAGCTCGAAGGCGGTCAGCGAGGCGCCCTGATTGCGGGGGCGGGTTTCATCGACCCAGACATGCAGGGGAATGCCTTCGTCATGCGCCAGATAGATCGGCGCCAGCGCGGTGCCGTAATCCACCGTCGCCAGCCAGCCGGCGTTGCAATGGGTGAGGATGTTGACAGTTGTGCCCAGCTTTTTGGCCGCGATGTCGCGGATGATCGCCAGCCCGTTCTTGCCGATCGCCTGGCTCATCGCCACATCTTCGTCGGCGATCAGGGCGGCTTCCTTCCAGGCCAGGGCGGCACGTTTGTCGCGCGGCTGATTGAGCAGCGCGCCGCGCATCCGCCACAGCGCCCATTTCAGGTTGATGGCGGTGGGCCGCGTCTCGGCCAGCATCTCCACCACCTTCTGAATGTTCTCGTCCGACGCATCCTCGCGCACCGCCAGCGCCAACCCATAGGCCGCCACAGCCCCGATCAAGGGCGCGCCGCGCGTCTGCATGGTGACAATGGCATTGGCCGCCGCTTCGGCATCGCGCAGGGTCAAGGTGACGAATTCGTGCGGCAGCTTGGTCTGGTCGATGATGCCGAAGCCATCCTCGCCGACCGGCCAGACCGAACGGTAATGGGTTCCGTTGATTTTCATGGCTGCGCCGGCGCCGTGGCTTTCATGGACGGATACTCGCAGAATTTCCCATACCAGCCCGACAGATTGGGACAGGAAGCCTTCCAATCAAGATCGGGCATGCGGAACCCGACATAGCCCAGCGCACAGGCCACGGAAATCTCGCCAATGGTGACGTCGGCGGCGAACTTGACCCGTTCCAGTGCGTCCAGCGCCGCCAGCACCGCCGCCATGTGACGCGCGCGCATGGTTTCGTTCACCGGCTGCTGACGGCCTTCGATCATCCAGGCCACCGCCGCATCGGCCAGCCCATCGCCCAGCGCCTGCAAGCCCAGCGCCTTCCAGCGTCCGGTCGCGGCTTTCCAGATGCTGTCGGCAGGGAAAAATTTTCCGCCGCCCGCATGGTTGAGATATTCGCAGATCACCGGCGAGTCGATCAGCACCGAACCGTCATCCAGGATCAGGGCCGGGATTTTTCCCAGCGGATTGATCTTGCGGAACTCCGGCTCCTGCATCGGCAGGGTGCGGATTTCCTCCAGCTTCAGGCCCAATTCATGCGCGACCACGCGGCACTTGCGCGCGAAGGGGGACGCCGCATTGGAGTAGAGCTTCAAATCAGTGGCCCTCGAATGCGACCAGCGCCGTCACCGGCTTGCCGATGGCGCGCAGCTTGTCGGCGCCGCCCAGTTCCGGCAGGTCGATCACAAAAGAACAGCCGATCACATTGGCGCCGGCGCGCTCCAACAGCTTGATCCCGGCAAAGGCGGTGCCGCCGGTGGCGATCAGGTCATCGACCAGCAACACCCGCTCGCCCTTTTCCAGCGCGTCGATATGGATTTCCACCCGGTCGGTGCCATACTCCAAATCGTAATCCTCGCCGATCACGGTATGGGGCAACTTGCCCTTCTTGCGCACCGGCACAAAACCCACCGACAGTTGATGCGCCACCGCCCCGCCCAGGATGAAGCCACGCGCTTCCAGCCCCGCCACCTTGTCGATCTTCAGCCCGGCATAAGGCTGCACCAGCTCGTCCACCGCGCGGCGGAAAGCGCGCGCATGGCCGAGCAGCGTGGTGATGTCGCGGAACATGATCCCCTTCTTGGGATAGTCCGGAATGGTGCGGATCGCGTCCTTGATATTCATTTGCGCCCTCGGCTTCGGCCTCCCCCTTCGACAAGCTCAGGGTGAGGAGCTGAATAAGAAATCCTCATGCTGAGCTTGTCGAAGCATGAGGACAACAATCACTTTTTCAATACCCGTCCCGCCACCGCATCCAGTTTCGCCATCAAAGCGGGATCGCGCTTGTCGGGGGCGGTGATCAGCGCCATGTCCAGCATGGTTTCCACGCCCAAGGGACAAGGCGTGCGCTGCGGCCCCAGCTTGGGCGCCACCGCCATGATCAGCCGCCGCGCATTGGCGGCGTTCTGCGTCATCACCTTGATCACCGCGTCCACGGTCACCGAGTCATGATCGTCATGCCAGCAGTCATAATCGGTCACCATCCCGACAATGGCGTAAGGCAGCTCCGCCTCGCGCGCCAGCTTGGCTTCTGGCATCGCGGTCATGCCGATCACGCTGCAATCCCAGCTGCGATAGAGAAAACTTTCGGCGCGGGTGGAGAATTGCGGGCCTTCCATGCAGATATAGGTGCCGCCTTCGCTGTGATCGATCTTCTGTTCCCGCGCCGCCAGGGTCAGCGCACCCGACAATTTGGGGCAGACCGGAAGCGCCATCGGCACATGGGCGACAAAGCCGGGGCCGAAGAAGCTTTTCTCGCGCGCGAAGGTGCGGTCGATGAACTGGTCCGCCATCACAAAGGTGCCGGGCGGCAATTCTTCCTTCAGCGAACCGCAGGCCGAGACGCTGATCACATCGGTGACGCCGATGCGCTTAAGAACGTCGATATTGGCGCGGTAGTTGATCGCGCTGGGCGTCTGGATATGGCCGCGGCCATGGCGCGGCAGGAACACCAGATCCACCCCGGCATAGCTGCCGGTCAGAAGCTGGTCCGACGGCTCGCCCCAGGGGCTTTTGACCGCCTGCCATTTGGCATTCTCCAGGCCTTCGACCTGATAGACGCCGGAACCGCCGATAATGCCGAGTACCGTTCTGGTCATGAAAAAGGGCGCTTTCTGCAGGAAAGCGCCCTTTTATCATGGTGGGTCTGGGGGGCAATGCCCCCCTAGTTTATGACACCCCTTAAGCGCGAGGGATTTTGTGACCTGAGCAGGGTTGCTAGCGACAGCGTGGCAACGCGCGGAGCGGGCTTAACGCCCGTGAGCACGCGCGACGCACCCAGGGCGCAAAAGACCCGCGCCTAATGCTTGTCGGCCCAGACCTTGCGATAGGCGGCGAAAAGAATACCCGCTAGCGCGATCAGGAACACCATCACGCCAAAGCCGATCCGCTTGCGCTCTTCCATCTTGGGCTCGCCTGCCCAGGTCAGGAAGGTGACCACGTCATGGGCCTGCTGTTCGATGGTGGCCTTGGTGCCGTCGGAATAGGTCACGCCATTGTTGGTCAAAGGCGGCGGCATGGAGATGTTCCAACCCTCGAAATAGGGATTGAAATACTTGCCTTCCGTCACTTTGAAGCCTGCCGGGGTCTTTTCATGGAAACCCGTCAGGATCGAATAGACATAGTGCGGGCCGCCTTCGCGCGCCTTGACGATCATGGACAGATCGGGCGGCAGCGTCCCGCT
Organism: Rhizomicrobium sp.; assembly: GCA_035279305.1. GTDB lineage: Bacteria > Pseudomonadota > Alphaproteobacteria > Micropepsales > Micropepsaceae > Rhizomicrobium. The sequence continues at coordinate 1,817 of DATEIA010000082.1, read as the reverse complement.
ATTGTTGGCACGGGCGGCATTCTCGTTGGGGAAGGGCGAGGGGAAGCGGTCGGCCTGGGTGGCGGAGCGCATCAGCGGTGCGCCCTTGTCGTCGGTGGTCTCGCCCTTGTCATTGGGCTCGGCCGGAATCTTGGCGGCAGCCGCCAAGGCGCGGACTTGGGCCTCGCTGAATTCCGGACCGCCCGGCTCAGCCAGATTGTGGAACGCCAGATGATTGGCGGCATGGCAGGCGGCACAGACTTCCTTATAGACCTGATAGCCGCGTTGCAGGGCACCGCGGTCATAGGTGCCGAACGGGCCCTCAAACTCGAACTCGACCGCCTTGGGATGAAGGCGCTTGGTGTCGATGGTCTCCGCCGCGAAGACGGAGGTGGAAGCCAGAAGCCCGAAGGCGATGCCAAGTGAAAGATTGGTCAGACGCATGTTGGTTCTCACTTGTCGCCGAGCACGGATTGCGCGATCGATGCAGGAAGCTTCTTGGGCGTCTCGATCAGGCCGACGATGGGCAGGATCAGCCAGAAGAAGGCGTAGTAGTAGATCGAAGCGATACGGGCCAGCCACACCAGCGGCACCGGACCCAGGGCCGCGTCCACCGGCTGGGAACCGCAATAGCCCAGCAGCACGCAAGCCACCAGGAACGCCCAGAAGAACTGCTTCATCAGCGGGCGGAAACGGCAGGAGCGCACCCGGCTGGTATCCAGCCAGGGCAGGAAGACCAGGGTCACGATGGCCCCGCCCATCACGATCACGCCCAAGAGCTTGTTGGGGATGGACCGCAGCATGGCGTAGAAGGGCAGCAGATACCATTCCGGCACGATGTCCGGCGGCGTCACCAGCGGATTGGCCGGCTGGTAATTGTCGGGATTGCCGAAGAAATCGGGGGCATAGAAGACGAAGCCCGCGAACAGGATGACGAACAGGGTCAGATAGAAAGCGTCCTTCACCGTGTAATAGGGGTGGAAGGGCACCGTGTCCTGCGGGCTCTTCACATCGATGCCCAGCGGATTGTTGTTGCCCGGCACATGCAACGCCCAGATATGCAGCCCCACCACCCCCGCGATGATGAAGGGCAGCAGGTAATGCAGCGAGAAAAAGCGGTTTAGGGTGGCGTCGCCCACCGCGAAGTCGCCCCACAGCCAGGTCGCGATATGACTGCCCACCACCGGAATGGCGCTGAAGAGGTTGGTGATGACGGTGGCGCCCCAGAAGGACATCTGGCCCCAAGGCAGCACATAGCCGAAGAAGGCGGTGGCCATCATCAAGAGATAGATCAGCACGCCGATGATCCAGATCAGTTCGCGCGGCGCCTTATAGGAGCCGTAATAGAGCCCGCGGAACATGTGGATATAGACAGCCAGGAAGAACATGGACGCGCCATTGGCGTGCATGTAGCGGATCAGCCAACCGTAATTGACGTCGCGCATGATGGCTTCGACGCTGTCGAAGGCCAGGTTCGCATTGGCCACATAATGCATCGCCAGCACCACGCCGGTGATGATCTGGATGCCAAGGCAGAAGGTCAGGATGCCGCCGAACGTATACCAGATGTTGAGGTTCCGCGGCGTGGGGAAGGTGCTCATCGTGTCGTGCATCAAGCGCGGCAGCGGCAGACGGGCATCGAGCCAACGCTCGAACCCGGATTTGGGATTGTAGGTCGAAGGGCCAGACATTGTTGTTCTCCTCAACCGACCTTGACGCGGGTGTCAGACAGGAACGTATAGGGCGGCACGGCCAGATTCTCCGGCGCCGGACCTTTGCGGATGCGCCCCGACGTGTCGTACTCCGAACCATGGCAATGGCACAGCCACCCGCCATAC
>DATEIA010000081.1:0-3781 GCA_035279305.1 Rhizomicrobium sp. | reverse complement strand
GGTCGCCGAAATGGTGATCGAAAAGGCCAAGCGCCTGGTCGAGCATAAGCGCGACGTGATCATCCTTTTGGACTCCATCACCCGTTTGGGCCGCGCCTACAACACGGTTGTTCCCTCGTCCGGCAAGGTGCTGACCGGCGGCGTAGACGCCAATGCCTTGCAGCGCCCCAAGCGATTCTTCGGCGCGGCCCGCAATATCGAGGAAGGCGGTTCGCTGACCATCATCGCCACTGCCCTGATCGATACCGGCAGCCGCATGGACGAAGTAATTTTCGAAGAGTTCAAGGGCACTGGCAACAGCGAAATCATCCTGGACCGTAAGGTCGCCGACAAGCGCGTTTTCCCCGCCATCGATATCATGCGGTCCGGCACCCGCAAGGACGAACTGTTGATCGACAAGGGCACCCTGGCCAAGACCTATGTTCTGCGCCGCATCCTGGCGCCGATGGGCACCATCGACGCCATCGAATTCCTGCTCGACAAGCTGCGTTCGGCCAAGAACAACGCGGACTTCTTCGAGAGCATGAATACGTAATTTTTGACCCCCATCCGTCGCAGCTCAGGTCGGCTTGCGCCGACACTTCGCTGCGACACCTTCCCCCTTCCTGTGCTTCGCACGAAGGGGGAAGGAAGCTGGCGGATGCTGAGGGTCGCGCCGCGAAATGCGGCGCTCGTGCTTTCAGTTTTTTAAAAGAAAGAACAGTTCTTCCACGCTGGTCTTAAGCGCGTGTGCCAAATTAAGCGCCAAGACCGTAGAGGGCACGAAGATCGAATTTTCCACCGTGTTGATGGTCTTACGCGAAACCCCGATCTGCATTGCTAGCTGTGTCTGGGTGAGGCCGCGCTGGGTGCGGAATTCCCTGAGCCGGTTGCCAAGGCGCGGGTCAGCCATCGCCGGGGTCTGCCCGCCAGTCGAGAAACGTGTAGCCGAGGAGTGGAATCGCCGCGCCGGCGAAAATCAGCCACAGCAATATGGTCACAGTCAGGTCCGGCCGGAACAAAATCACCGCGAATGACGCACACAACAGAAACATGACGCAAAAATAACCCGCCACCACCGACTGACGGCGCAGGTTTTTCATCAGTTCGTCGTTTAATCCTTTGCGCATCGCAGGCCGAAAATAGCCAGGGCCTTGGCAGGCCATGGCCGCGAGCGAGGCCATCGCCGCCGCGTACATGAAGGGCAGCGAATCTTTGCCGGGGTCGCGAACGAATTTATCGATTTGCGTGCTTATTTGGAAAGTGAGCCAAGATGCGGCCGCGACAAAAGCGATTAAGGCCAGACGCCACCGAGTTTGATACCGGTCCACCCTCTGTCGCAGCAGGCGCTCATGGATGACTTCGTGGCCGTCCTGTTTGAGGTATAGGAGCCAGGTATAGGCGTTAATTGTCAGCAGGAAGAACAAGGGCCCCACGGCAGCGTGCATGACATTTGCTGGTAGGCCCTGGGAAACGCCTGCTTCTTCGAGCACCTTGCTCCCGATGCCCGTGGTCACTGCAGCGAGCGGCGCGACCCAAAATATATTGCCAAATCCGCGCCAAAAATTCTGGCGCCGCCAGTTGCGAATTTCTTCGCCTGTCAGAGGCTCGTCGTTCATGACCGGCTTTCCTCCAATCGAAATTGGGGAGACTGTAACCTATAGGTTACATCGGATCAAGGCGTGAGAATGGTCGCCCCAGTCGTCTGCTTGCCGGTTAGGGCGTCATGCGCCTTAGCCGCATCTTTCAGGGCAAAGCGCTGGTTGATCGCGATCTTCACCGCGCCCGAGAGTATCACCGCAAACAAATCGTCGGCGGTTTCCTGAAGCTCCTGCTTGGTGCTGGTGTAATGCGCCAAAACCGGCCTTGTGACGAACAGCGAGCCCCTGGCGGCCAAGGCGGAGGGCGGGAAGGGATCGACCGGACCCGAAGCATTGCCATAGGTCACCATGATGCCGCGCGGCGAAAGACAGTCCAGTCCGGCCAGGAAGGTATCCTTGCCGATGGAGTCGTACACCACCGGCACGCCCTTGCCGCCGGTGATCTCGCGCACGGCCTTTTCCCAGCCCGCATCCTTGCTGTTCAGCACATGGGTGCAGCCATTGGCGCGCGCCAGCGCCACCTTGCCCGGCGAAGTGGTGGTGCCGATCACGGTGGCGCCCAGATGCCTGGCCCATTGGCAGCCGATCTGGCCCACCCCGCCGGCGGCGGCGTGAAAGACGATGGTCTCGCCCGCCTTCACCGGATGAATCCGTCGCAGCAGATATTGCGCCGTCATGCCTTTGAGCAGGATGGCGGCGGCCAGTTCGTCGCTGATCGCGTCGGGCAGATGCACCAGCTTTTCCGCCGCCACATTGTTGGCCTGGGCATAGGAGCCGATGGCGCCGCTGCAATAGCCAACCCGCTCGCCAAGCTTGAAACCGGCGACGCCTTCGCCGACCGCCGCCACCGTGCCCGCCGCTTCCGAACCGATGCCCGACGGCAAAGGCAGCGGATAAAGGCCGGTGCGGTGATAGGTGTCGATGAAATTCACGCCGATGGCGGTGTGGCGGACCTGCACTTGGCCCTTGGCGGGCGGTGGCAGGTCGTAATCCACATATTGCAGCACATCGCTGCCACCGGGTTTTTCGAAACGGACGGCCTTGATCATGTCTAGACGCGTGCCGGTTGCTGTTGGGCCTGCTGCTGGGCCTGCTGCTGTATCTGAGCGCGCAATTGCACCGGCAAGGTCAGTACGAAAGCCAGGTCGTTGCCATGGATGATGCCTTCGGAACAGTTGCCGGCCTGGCAGATATAGGCGGTGGGATGGCCGCCCTGCATGCCGCGCCCCGTTGCGGGATGTCCCTGCGGCAGGGGCGCGCCCGGCTCCATTTGCACCACCATGCCATTGGGCACCGGCTTGCCCCAATAGGCCCGTATCAATTCCTGGGTCTTGGCATGGCCCTTATGGCCGATCACCACAATCACCAAGCTGTTGAGCAGATATTCCAGGCCCGCCAGATACGTGCCCGCGCCGTTCAGCATGCGGTTGGCTTCATTGCCGAAGGTGTTGGCAAGGGTGGAGGCGCGGCCCATATATTCGGTGCCGCCGGTCAAAAGCGCCAGCCGCGTCAGCACAAATAGCATGGTGCCGTTCACGCTGGGGGCGGGATTGTCGAACATCATGCGCGGCCGCACGAACAGCTGTTCGGCATTGTCGGCATAGAAGCAATAGCCGTTGATCTGGTTGTTCCAGAAATGCGTGTCCAGCACCTGAGCCCAGGTCTTTGCCTGTTCCAGGAAGCGCGGGTTGCCGGTGACTTCGAACAGCTGCAAGGCGGCGCGGGACATGTCGGCATAGTCGTCGGCCACGCCTGGCGAGCCCGCAACATGAGAAAGCGTATGGCCCTCGCCGCCCAGATTTTTCACGATCGCGTCGAAGGCGGCGGCGGCGGCCTGCACCCAATCGGGCCTTTCCAGCACCATACCGGCGCGCGCCAAAGCGGCGATAATCAGTCCATTGCCGTCCGCCATGACACGCTCGTCGCGCAGGGGGCGGGCGCGCTTGTCGCGCAAGGCCAGCAGCATCTCGCGCTGTTTGGACAGCAGGACTTCATCGGCTTCGCTGGCGGGCGCGGGATTGCCCAGGCGGCGCGGCAGATTGCGGCCCATCACATTGCCATCGCGGGTGATGCCATAGACCTGCTTGAAGCGGGCCGAGAAAGTGCCCGCCAGCCCGGCGTCGATCTCCGCCTCGCTCCAGGTATAATATTTGCCGTCCTCGATCTGGGAGCCGGAGGAAATGGACGAGGCGAAAGCATCG
>DATEIA010000080.1:0-4151 GCA_035279305.1 Rhizomicrobium sp. | reverse complement strand
CCATTTAAAGTGGTACGTGAGCTGGGTTTAGAACGTCGTGAGACAGTTCGGTCCCTATCTGCCGTGGGTGTTCGAAACTTGAGAGGACTTTTTCCTAGTACGAGAGGACCGGAAAGAACGTACCTCTGGTGGATCGGTTGTCACGCCAGTGGCATAGCCGAGTAGCTAAGTACGGTCGAGATAACCGCTGAAAGCATCTAAGCGGGAAACTCACCTCAAAACCAGGTTTCGCTTGAGAGCCGGGGAAGACTACCCCGTCGATAGGCCAGGTGTGTAAGTACAGCAATGTATTGAGCTTACTGGTACTAATTGCTCGATTGGCTTGATCGCAAGCAGCACCGTTCCATGTCTGGAAACAAAGCCAGGCATACAACACCACAAAACAACAAACTTCGGTCGCCGTGTGTCGTATTCACAAAGTGTAATCCGCGTGCAAGCGCGGATCGATTTTGCGTCCTTTGCCGACCTGGTGGTCATAGCGAAGGAATTCTACCCGATCCCATTCCGAACTCGGCCGTCAAAGCCTTCTGCGTCCATGGTACTGCGGCTCAAGCCGCGGGAGAGTAGAACGCTGCCAGGTCTGCCAAGGACGCAAAATCCAAGAAACCCGCCCGAACAATGAAAAGCCCCCGCGAGAGAAATCTCGCGGGGGCTTTTTTATTGGTGTTCTTGGTTGCCTCGGTGCTGGTGGCCAAAGCCTAACAGCGGCCCTCAATAGCGCGAGGCGGTCTGAAGTTCTTTGGCGATGAAGCCGCTGATGGCATAGACACGGCGGCCAAAGGTACCGGAGGGTATGTCCCACACCCGCACCTTGCTCCAGTCGTTCTTGGCGCTCACATCCAACACCGGCGTGGCATGATCGATCTCGCCCTTATTCTGCCAGTTGGCCTGATCCACAATGATCTGGCGGGGCCCGACGATCTCGGTCACCACCGCGACATGGCCGCGCTTCAGCCGCTTGGAGCCCGAAAACACCATGACCGCTTCCTCGACCGGATGCGGCAGGCGGGCATAAAGATTCTTGGCACGCTCCCACCAATGTTTGGCGTCACCGAACACCGCTAGCCCTGAGCGCATGCGGGCATATTCCACACAGAACAGCCGGCGCAGGGGCCGCTCGACAGACGGGGTCATGGCGTTGACCACCGGCAGATGGGGCGGGCGGGCATCGACCTCCTCCGCCACGGGAGCGGAAGTGATGTCGCTCGGCGTTACGTCAATTCTGGGGCGCTCGGCCACGGGCTGGGGATCGGTGGGATTGTTGGTCTGGTCAGGCCCAAAACCCAGGAAGCTGACAATGTCGTGAGTCATGCCCTGAAGCGGTGGTGCGGCCTGTGCCGGCAGCGCCGTCAGGCAAAGCGGCGCCAGGATGGCGGCGGCCGCAGCCAAGTTCGCAAGCAGACAAGACCCCTTCGGCAAACAGAACCCCAATGTGTTTTCTTTTCCTGGCCGGTTGCCCGGTGGTGGATCCCGATGCGTCCGTAGGGACAGCCTCAAGCCCTGCGGAAATAAACCAAGATCAGGGCCCGTCACAAAGACGTAACCTTGCAACGCTACGTGGCATTTCAGCCACATTAAGCTCTTGTAAATATTGAATTTCTTGTCATTGCTGCCTTGCGGCCTCGCACGGCAGGCGGCGCTTGACGCAAAAAAAAGCCCGATGCGGATGCACCGGGCTTTTTCCATGGAATGGTCTAGCTTTTGAGCAGGCCTTATTTTGAGGCGGTCACGATTTCCAGCGACTTGTCGACATGCTGGTCGGGCGACAGGCCGTCGGCTTTGGAGGACAGGGCCGCGAGGATCTTGCCGTCCTTGCCGATCACATAGGTCACGCGCTCGATAAAGGCGTGGTTGATCTCAACCTGGTTGACGTCCTTGGCGCCGGCCCGCGGCGGGGTGACATTCAGATTGTAGGATTGGGCGATCTTGGTATCGGCATCGGACGCGATGGGAAACTTGCCGGCGCAGAATTTGGGATCGGCGGAGAATTGATGCAGCCGGCCCAGATCGTCCGCCGAAACGCCGATAATGGTGGCTCCGGCCTTGGCGAATTTGTCGGACTGTTCGGCGAAGGTATGGGCTTCCAGGTCGCAGCCGTTGGTATAGGCGCTGGGGTAGAAATAGACCACGACCGGGCCCTTCTTGAGCGCGGTCTTGAGGTTGAAGCTGAAATCCTTGCCGCCCAGGCTGCCGGCGGCGGTGAAATCGGGGGCGGTGTCGCCAACCTTGAGGGCGGCAAAGGCGGGCGTAATGGACGGAAGTGTGGCGCAGAAGGCTGCCACGAGGCCAATCACAAGCTGCTTTTTCATGCTGTCGTCCTTTGATGGGGGCACCGGACGTTATCACGCTCTATCCGGCAGGTTAACGGTGGAGTTCCAAGTTCGGCTGAATTAGCGTGCCGGTCACCGTAAAGGGATCGAAAATTTGAGCGTTTCGGCACTGGAGCATGTCACGATCCGTTGCGCGCAGTTGCAGCGCACCCGCGACTTCTATGTCGATCTGATGGGCCTGGTGGATGGCGAGCGGCCCAACTTCCCCTTCCGGGGCCATTGGCTCTATCTGGGCGGCATCCCGGTGGTGCATCTGGTGGAGGCTTCCGACAGCGCCGGGGCCTGGGGCCGGGACATTGTGATCCCAAAGGCGGAGGAGGGAACCGGCTCCTTCGATCATGTCGCCTTCCGGGGCGATAATTTTCAGGCCATGCGCGAAAGGCTGCAAAAAGCCGACATGACCTTCAAGGAACGGGTGGTTCCGGGCGGCCGGCTATCGCAGCTTTTTGTGCCCGATCCCGAAGGCGTGCTTGTCGAGATCAATTTCAGGAACGGATGAGTGCTTGCGTTCGAGCGCCGCATATCGCGGCGTGACCGCGTAAAGCGCCGCAAAAAATCAATCCTTGGCTCGCTCGACGTAAGAGCCGTCTTCGGTCATCACCACAATGCGGGTGCCGGTGACGATATGGGTAGGCACCATGGTGCGCACCCCATTGGACAGCATGGCGGGCTTGAAGGAGCCGCTGGCCGTCTGGCCCTTCACCACCGGTTCGGTATCGACGATCTCGAAGGTGGCGCGCTGGGGAATTTCGATGGAGATGGCATTGCCCTCGAACAGCTGCAACTGAACTTCCATGTTCTCGGTCAGGTAGGGTGCGGCATCGCCCACCACGTCCGAGCCGACATGCAGCTGATCGAAGGTCTGGGGTTGCATGAACACATACTGTTCGCCGTCCTGATACAGATAATTGAAGGTCTGATGCTCGACAAAGGCCTTCTCGACGCTGTCGGTGGTGCGCAGCCGCTCGACGGTTTTGACCCCGTCGCTGATGCGGCGCATTTCCAGGTGGGTGACGGGGGTACCCTTGCCGGGATGGATATTCTCGGCCGTGATGACGAGATAAAGCTTGCCGTCCTTTTCCAGGACATTGCCTTTGCGCACAGAGCTGGCGATAACCGAAACCACGGAAAACCTCTCAAATCGGGGAATTTTGAGGGGTCTTTAGCAGGGAGCCCGAAGGACCGCAAATGCCCTGGTGGACGCCGCAAAACCATGCCGACCGGCGGCCCCTGCTCGTTCAGCGGGGGCGGCTGAAAGCGGCTATCCGCGCCCATTTTGAGGATCAAGGCTTCACCGAAGTGGAGTGCGGGGCGCTGGTGGCCTCGCCGGGTAACGAGACCCATCTGCACGCCTTTGAGACCGAATTTCTGGGACCGGACGGGAGCAACCGGCGGTTTTATCTGCATACCTCGCCGGAATTTGCGTCCAAGAAATTGCTGGCGGCGGGAGAAACGCGGATCTTCGATTTCGCCCGCGTGTTCCGCAATCGCGAGCGGGGCCGGTTGCACGCGCCGGAATTTACCCTGCTGGAATGGTACCGGGCCCGCGAAGATTATGCGGTGGTCATCGATGACTGTCTGGCGCTGATCCGCTTGGCGGCGGAGGTGGTGGAGACGGACAGGTTTCGCCATCGTGAGGCGCAGTGCGATCCGCGCGCCGGGGCCGACCGGCTGACGGTCGCGCAAGCCTTCACCCATTTTGCCGGTATCGATCTTCTGGCCACGCTATCGGCGTCGGGCGAAGGCGATGCGGATGCGCTGCGCATCCGGGCGCGCCGCGGCGGCGTGGCGGTCGGCGACCAGGACGACTGGTCCGACATG
>DATEIA010000079.1:0-13152 GCA_035279305.1 Rhizomicrobium sp. | reverse complement strand
GCCGCCAAATGGCATGCGGTGCAGAAGCAGTTGGGCGACCGTTTCGGGCTGGCCTGGGACAATTTCGGGCGCTCGTCCTCGGCCCAGAACCATGAACTGACCCTGCATTTCGCCCGCCGGCTGTGGAAGAACGGCTTTCTGGAACTGCGCACCACCAAACAGGCTTATTCGGCGACCGACGGACGTTTCCTGCCGGACCGTTACGTGATCGGCACCTGTCCCCATTGCGGCTATGACCGGGCGCGCGGCGACCAGTGCGAGAACTGCACAAGGGTGCTGGACCCAGTGGATTTGATCAAGCCGCGCTCGGCGGTGTCGGGGGCGCAGGATATCGAGATCCGCGATTCCACCCATCTGTTCCTCAAGCAATCGCAATTTTCTGATCGGCTGCGCGCCTGGATCGACAGCCACAAGGCGGACTGGCCGCAATTGGTGACGTCCATCGCTTACAAATGGCTGGACGAGGGGCTTCAGGATCGCGGCATTACACGCGACCTGGAATGGGGCATTCCGGTGCCCGACGACATTGCCGATGGCAAGCTGAAGGGAAAAGTCTTTTACGTCTGGTTCGACGCGCCCATCGAATATATCGCCGCCACCAAGGAATGGGCCGACAAGAACAAAAAAGGCGATGCCTGGAAAGACTGGTGGTATGGGGATGCGGCCAAGTCCGTCACCTATTGGGAATTCATGGGCAAGGACAATGTGCCGTTCCACACCGTGGGCTTTCCCGTCACCATCATGGCGTCCGGCGAGCCCTGGAAGCTGGTGGACCGGCTGAAGGGCTTCAACTGGCTGAACTATGACGGCGGCAAGTTCTCCACCTCGGGCAAGCGTGGCATCTTCATGGACACCGCGCTGGATGTCGCCCCGGCCGATTACTGGCGCTATTACCTGATCGCCAACGCGCCGGAAGGCAGCGACAGCAATTTCACCTGGGAACAGTTTGCCGGAGTGATCAACAAGGATCTGGCCGATGTGCTGGGAAATTTCGTCAACCGCGTCACAAAATTCTGCGTCGCGCGGTTTGACGGGGCGATGCCGGGCGATGGCGAATATGGCGAGGAGGAAAAGGCGCTGATCGCCGAGCTGGACCGCCGCATCGCGCAATATGCCGCCTATATGGAAGACGCCGAATTCCGCAAGGCGATGGGCGAAATGCGCGCCATCTGGGTGGCGGGCAACGAATATATGACCCGCGCCGCGCCCTGGACCCATATCAAGACCGACCGCGCCAAGGCGGCGGTGGGCGTGCGCATGGGGCTGAACCTGATCCACCAATTCGCGCATCTGCTGTGGCCGGTGATGCCGGATTTCGCCAAGACCATCCATGAATGCATCCAACCGGTAGGCTATCGCGGCGGGGTGATCCCGTTCCCCGATGTGCCGATGGCGCAGGCTTTGGATGAGCTGACCCCGGGCCAGCCGATCAAGGCGCCGGAAGCCCTGATCGCCAAGATCAGCGATGAGCAAGTGGCGGAGTGGAAAACCCGTTTTGGCGGGGCTTCCAGCTAGCTTCGCACTGCATCATTGGCTCTATTTGTCATGGCCGGGCTTGACCCGGCCATCCATTTCGAAACCATGCGCGGCGGAACCATGGATGGCCGGCTCGGTGGCCGGCCATGACATGAGAGACAAGGGGAGGGCCGCCATGCCGAACACCACCACACGCCGCCGCATGATGCAGCAGCTCGCGGCCGGCGCCGCGGCGATGGCCGCGCCCCCGGCCCTGGCGCAGACCGCGCGCCCCGACACCACGCCTGAAGATTTCGTCCGGCTGCAGAAAGAACTTTCCAACTGGGGCCGTTGGGGCGCGGATGACCAGACCGGCGCGGTCAACCTGATCACTCCGGCCAAGCGCAAATCCGCGCTCAGGCTGGCACGCGAGGGCGCCTCTTATTCCATGGCGCGCAATGCGGAAACCAAGGAGGCGGTGGACAATGCCGCGCCTATCGTGCGCAAGACAACCCGCGCGGGCGCCGGCGTGTCTCATACCGGCATCGCCACCACCAGCGACACATTCTTCATTTCCTATCACGGCATGGCGCACACCCATATGGATACGCTGAGCCACTTCGCCTATGACGGAAAGCTCTATAACGGCTATCCCGTCGACAGCGTGACCGAGGACGGCGCCGCCAAGAACAGCATCATCAGCTATAAGAACGGCATCATCACCCGCGGCGTGCTGATGGACATGGCGCGCCACAAGGGCGTGGAGTGGCTGGAGCCCGGCACGGCGATCTATCCCGAAGACCTGGATGCCTGGGAGAAAAAGGCGGGGGTGAAAGTGCAGTCGGGCGATGTGATGATCATACGCACCGGGCGCTGGGCGCGGCGCGACGCCATGGGCGCATGGTCGGTGCGGGAAAAAGGATTGGCCGGGCTGCATATGAACTGCGCCCGCTGGATGCATGCCCGCGATGTCGCGATTCTGGGCGGCGACGATGCGCAGGACGTGCTGCCCAGCCGCGTCGAAGGCGTATCGCAGCCCATCCATGCGCTCTGCATCGTCGCCATGGGCATGCCGATTTTCGACAATCTGGACCTGGAGCTGGTGAGCCGCGAAGCGGAGAAGCGCAAGCGCTGGGAATTCCTGGTCACCGCCTCGCCTGCCGCCGTGCCGGGCGCGACGGGTTCGGTGCTCAATCCGATTGCGACGTTTTAGGCCTATCCCCGCGCCAGCGCGGCGGCGCGTTCAAGGCCGATATTGCGCACCAGCGGATCGGCATGCCGGTGCACATACTGCCAGTCATTGCCGCGCCGCTGATAGACCTGGGTCACCCGCAGCGACCATTCCTGGTCGGGTAGACCGCCCACTTCAATATGCTGCCGCTCGATCATCACCAGGACGACCATGTCGGCGGTAGCATAGGTCTGCGCCACCTCCAGCGTCGCTTCGCCATTCCGGAAATAGCGCGCCAGCTCTTTCAAATGGCCGCTGCTGACGTCAAATCCCCGGCTCGGCGGGCCACCGAAAGGTTGCATCAGGGTGAAATCCTCCGCGATCGGACTGGCGATGCTCAACCAGCCTGTCATGTCCCCGCGAATGAAGGCGGCATTTGCTATTTTTGCGCGCTGAACAAGCTTTGCCACGTGCGAATTTTCCGGCACCTCATCGGCCATGGCGGCATGCGGCGAGAAAAATCCCAGCGCCATCGCCAACCGCCTGGAGAGCAGGGCAGCGCCTGCGTGGCCGCAATAACCGTCAGTTGAACGAAACATGGAAAACTCCTAGTGTCGTGGTTTCGAAGTTCGCACTATCATCGATATCAGGCTCCTAGCGAACTTCGAAACCGAAACGACACTAGGAATCAATAAGTTGCTAGTGTCCTTCGATTCCGAAATTCGTACGGAATTCGATATAGAGATCACGCGAATTTCGGAATCGGGACACTAGGAACCTGTTGCGTCCTCCCTGGTCGCACTTCAAACATCCTGAATCCAGTGATACAATTTCATCAATATGATGCATAAAACTGATCTATCCCGGGCCGACCTCAATCTGCTGGTCCTGTTCGAGACCGTGATGGCGGAACGCCATGTCCGCAAAGCCGCCGAGCGGCTGAACCTGTCGCCATCGGCGGTCAGCCATGGCCTTGCCCGGCTGCGGGAGCTGCTGGATGATCCGCTATTTCTCAGAACACCAAAAGGCGTCGTACCGACCCAGCGCGCGGAGCAACTGGCCGCCCCGATTGCCGAGATATTGGCGCGGGTCCGGGGCGTCATCGCAAGTGCAGAGCCGTTTGATCCCGCCCGTTCCCAGCGACGCTTCACCATCGGGGCACCTGACGGTGTGTCCTCGGTTATCCTGTCGCCCTTGCTCGACATCATCCGGCGGACGGCGCCTGGCATCGATCTGGGTCTTCGTCAGATCCTTCCCAAGCAAGGTGAATCTTCACCCGATCGGGCCTGGAGCGATGCCATTGGCGAATTGGAAACGGGCACGATGGATGTTGCGATCATCCCATCCGACGCGGTTCCCACCCGCTTCATGGCAGAGACACTATTTGAGGAGGATTTCGTCATCGCCATGCGCGCCCGGCATCCGTTTGCCCGGAACCCGAGCCTGCGAAATTACTGCGCCATGAGCCATCTGGTTGTCTCGCAGACGGGCGATCCCAGTGGGTTCGTCGACAGGGCCTTGGCGCAACGTCAAATGTCGCGGCGCGTGGCGCTGACCGTTCCCAATTTCATGTTTGCGCTGACGGTGTTGGCGGCTAGCGATTTCATCTGTGCCTTGCCGCGCCGTTTCGTCGCCCTGCATGGCCGCCGCTTCCATGTCACCGCCGTCGAACCCCCGCTAAAGCTCCCGCATTTCCCGCTGACCATCGTGGTTCCAAAAGTGGCCATGAAGGATGCGGGATTGGCCTGGCTGGTCGGGCTTCTCAAGCAGTCGGGGCAAGCAAGGCCAAAGCCGCGGCCAAGGTGAGGGGCTGGGTTCCCGGCGTCGCTGCGCGCCGCCGGTCGGTCGGTCCTCGGTCCCGCCTCGCGTCGCGCTTGGGCGCGTGCCGCGTTCATACGCTGTCGCTCCTCATCCCGCCTCGCGTCGCGCTTGGGCGCGCGCCGCGTCCATACGCTGTCGCTCCTCATCCCGCCTCGCGTCGCGCTTGGGCGCGCGCCGCTGCGGCGTTCGCCGGGGCGAAAGGTCCACTGGACCTTTCGCTATTCCCGGCTCACCCACCGCTAAGCGCCTGCACGATACACACTTCGTCGCCCGCCTTGATGGGGTGTTCCAGCGCTTTCACCACCTCGCCATTGACGAAGAAGCGCATGTGCTTGCGCAATTGATCCTGTTCGTCGACCATGCGAAAGCGGATGCCGGGAAATCGCGCATCCATATCCTCCAGCAGCGCACCCAGGCTCGCGCCCGTCGCCTCCACTTCGTCCGCTCCGGTATAGGAGCGCAAGGGGCTTGCGATCAGCACCGTGACACGCGGCGCACTCATCATCCCCCCAAACAATCAAATAACCGTGCCCGTTTCCACCGCATAAATCTCCGGCAGGTGCCGGGCGATGCAATGCCACGCCTTGCCCTCATTGCGGCTGGCCCACAATTCCCCGCTGGTGGTGCCGAAATAAAGCCCGACCGGGGCGCCTCCATCCGCCACGAAAGCCTGGCGCTTCACCGTCCACCAGGCTCCGGCCTTGGGCAGGCCAGCATCCAGCCGCGTCCAGCTTTTGCCGCCATTGCTGGTGCCATAGACGGCGGGCTTGCCGCCGATGCTGGTGCGCGGCCACACGGTCTGGCCGTCCATCGGCAGCACCCAGCACCGCTCATCGTCGTGCGGATGCACCACCATGGGAAAGCCCACATCGCCGACCTTGGCCGGCATCGCCTTGCCGATGCGCTTCCACACTTTGCCGGGCCGGTCCAGCCGGTAGATGCCGCAATGATTCTGCTGATACAGCCGGTCGGGATTGGACGGGCACAGCCGCACGCAATGCGGATCGTGGAAGGTGACGGTCTTGGCATCGAAGCCCCCCACCACCTCCATGCCTTCAATCAGCGGCGCCCAATGCTTGCCGCCGTCCACCGTCTCATGCACCCCGCCGCCCGACATGGCGAAATAAAGATGCTTGGGATCGCGCGGATCGACAATGATGGAATGCATCTTGGGCCCGTCGGGCGTGCCGTCCTGCTCGCGGCCCATCCATTCGCGATACTGCATGTCGTCATTGAGGCCGGAAAATTCATTCCAGCTGACGCCGCCATCCTCGCTGCGGAACAGGCCTTGCGGCGAGGTGCCGGCGTACCAGACATTGGGCTCATTCTTATGCGCTGGCGTCAGCCAGAAAGTATGGTTCACCGTGCGACCGCCTTCTTGCTTCTTGAAGGCCGGTGGCTGCTTGGCTTCCTTCCAGCTCTTGCCCATGTCGGTGGAGCGGAAAATGGTGGGGCCCAGATGGCCGGTGCTGGCGGCGGCGAGCAAGGTTTTGCCGTCGCGCGGGTCCAGCATCATGTGCTGGATGATATGGCCCAGGAAATGCGGCCCGGTGCTGCGCCACTCTTTGCGCGCGGGATCGCCGCGATAGATCCAGGCGCCCTTGCGCGTCGCGACCAACAGCACCGTGCCGTCCGATGGCCGGCTTTTCGCCTTGCTGGATTTTGCTTTGGATTTTGTCTTCGCCATCTTTCATCTCATGGGAAATTCCGCCGGTGACGATAGCGCGATCGACCGGGGGGCGACAGCCTGATAGCCCCATGTCCTAAGGGAAATAACGGGTTATCTTCCGGCCAAGGAGCCCCGGCGCGGGCGCAAGTGTCACAAAGCAAAAGGCCGGCAGCCTTCGCCGCCGGCTTTGCAAGAAATGCCTGATTTATAAGGGTTACTTCGGTGTCACCTTGAACAAGCCGCCGGTGGTCGAATCTTCCAGCATCCACACCGTGCCGTCGGGCGCGACCTCGATATCGCGGATGCGGCGGCCCACGCTCCAGCGTTCGGCGGGCTTTGCGGTGGCACCGTCAACAATGATCCGGTTCACGGTCATGGTCGCCAAGCCGCCCATCAAGATCGAACCCTGCCATTGCGGGAAAACGTTGCCCTTGTAGAAAGTCATGCTGCCCGGGGCGATGATGGGGGTCCAATAGATCACCGGTTTCTGCAAGTCCGGACGGGTGTCGGGCTGCGGGATCGGCACGCCGTTATAGTTCTGGGCATAAGCAACCAGCGGCCAGCCGTAATTCTTGCCGGGCTCGATCAGGTTGAGTTCATCGCCACCGCGCGGGCCATGCTCCAGCTCCCACAGTTTGCCATCGGGCGCGAAAGCCAAGCCATAGGGTGTGCGATGGCCTGTGCTCCAGGTCTCGGCCGGGGTCATATTCTTGCCGGGATATTTGTAGGTATAGACCGCGGGCGCGGTCTTGGCGGCTTCGCTATCGGGCGGCGGATTGATGACGCCCACGCTGGACGCACCCGTCTTGCCGGCATTGGGATTGCCCGGCGCGGGCTTGCCGTCCAGGGTCAGGTGCAAAATCTTGCCCAAGGGTTGGTTGGGATCCTGGGCAGGGGTAAAGCGCTGGCGCTCACCCACCGACAGGAACAGCGACTTGCCATCCGGCGCGAAAGCGATGTTGGCGCCGAACTGGCCACCGCGTCCGCGCGCGCCGTCGCGCCAGATCACGGTCACATTTTCCAGGCTGGCCGTCACGGGCGTGGCGCTGTCGTTGAGCACCAGCTTGGCCTTGGCCAGCGCCAGGCTCGAGCCGCTGATCCCGCCCAGGGTTCCGGGCTCGCAATAGGTGAGATAGACCGTCTGGTCGGTGGCGTAGGTGGGCGAAACATAAATGCCCAGCATGCCGCCCTGGCCGCCATAGAGCGCGGCGGGATAATTCAACACCGGGCGCTTCAGGCCGGATTGCGTCACCAGCCAGATGGGTCCAACCTTTTCGGTCACCAGCATGCGGCCATCCGGCAGGAAAGCGATCCGCCAGGGCAGGTTGAAGGTCGTCACCGACGTCATGTTGAACGGAATGCTGGCCTCCGGAGCCTGGCTGCCCGCATTGACCTGTGCCGCGGCCGGCACTGACGCCATCGCCAGAATGGCAGCCGCTTTCGTGAATTTTCTCATTGGTTCCCCTCTGCATCTTTTGGGATGCGCTGTTTCCCAGCTTATCGCATAGATTATTGCACAAAAATGGCGGAATTCCATGCGCCTTGCCGGCAAAGACGCGGTGCCCTGAAAATTCCCCGAAAAATGAAACTATTGGCTCCCGCCAGCGAATAGACTGGGGAGGGAGGTTCCATGACACCTGATTTCAGCCCGGTCCACGTGCTGGCCCGTATCCGGGCCTGGCCCGCCAAGGCCTTGGCACGGGCTTGGCATCAGGCTTTTGGACGTGTGACCGAGGCGGATGGTTTTTACCGCCACCGCGCCCCGGTCCGGCTGACCCACTGGATCAACGCGCTTTGCATTCTTTTCCTGCTCGGCAGCGGGCTCAATATCTTCAACGCCCATCCGCGCCTCTATTGGGGCATGACCGGCGCCGACAGCGATCAGCCGTTTTTTTCGCTGGGCGCGGCCGATAGTGCTGCCGGACCGATGGGCATTACCCAGATCGGTCCCTGGCAGTTCAACACCACCGGCATCTTGGGCTGGTCGAAGGCCGGGGGTGAATTCCAGCCGCGCGGCTGGCCGGAATGGGTGACCGTTCCCGGCTTTCAGGATCTGGCCGATGCCCGCCATTGGCATTTCCTCTTCGCTTGGATTCTGGTGTTCAACGGCCTGGCCTATCTGGCCTACAGCCTATGGTCGCGGCATCTTCAAAAAGACATCTGGCCCAGCCGCGCCGATATCCGCGCCATTCCCCGTTCCATCCTGGATCACATCGCGCTCAAGCATCCCACGGGCGATGCGGCGCGCCATTATAATGTGCTGCAGAAGCTGGCCTATCTGGGCGTGACCTTGCTGGTGATCTTGATGGTGCTGACCGGTCTAACCATGTCGCCGGGTTTCAACGCCATTTTCCCCTGGCTGTTGGACCTGTTCGGCGGGCGCCAATCGGCGCGCAGCCTTCATTTCATTTGCGCCACCCTGATCGTGCTGTTCGTGATCGTGCATTTGGTGGAAGTGATGCTGGCCGGTCCGATCAACGAAATACGTTCCATGCTGAATGGTTGGTATTGCATTCCCCAAGATCATTCGAAGGATCCCGAGTAATGGCGCGCGTGAAAGACATCACCCGGCGCGTCGCCATCCTGGGCGGCCTGGGCGGCGCGGGCTATCTGATCGCCAAGGCCGACGCACTGACCCTGGGCTCCAGTTTTTCCCATGTCGCGAAGGCCGTCGAGGACTGGACGATGACCGCCCAGCGTGGCCTGCTGGGCGACCGGCTGGCGCGCGAATATAGTCCGGCGGACATTTCTCCGCTGTTCAAGCCCAACGGCACCTACAATCCGGGTACGGACGAATACAACGCCCATAGGGCGAGCAATTTCGCCAATTGGCGGCTGCGGATTTACGGCCTGGTGAACAATGCGCTGTCGCTGTCGGTCGCCGAGCTTGGGCGGCTGCCGCGCCGCACCCAGATCACCCGCCATGACTGTGTTGAGGGCTGGTCGGCCATCGGCATGTGGACAGGCGTGCCGGTCGGCCTGCTGCTCAA
Organism: Rhizomicrobium sp.; assembly: GCA_035279305.1. Lineage (GTDB taxonomy): Bacteria > Pseudomonadota > Alphaproteobacteria > Micropepsales > Micropepsaceae > Rhizomicrobium. Next base: position 4,046 of record DATEIA010000079.1, on the reverse strand, counting down.
GGCGGCATCGCTTAAGCCCAACGCGCGCTATGCGGTGCTGCGCTGCGCCGACAATCTGACCGGCGAGCCCTCCAAGGGCGGCGAGCAAAGCCCCGGTCAATATTATGAAAGCATCGACCTGCGTGACGCTTTTCATCCCCAGACCATCATGGCCTATGCCCTGAACGGCAAGCCGCTGGACGTGGCGCATGGCGCGCCGCTGCGCCTTCGGGTCGAGCGTCAGCTTGGCTACAAACAGGCGAAGTATGTCCAGAGCATCGAGATCACCGACAGCTTTGCCGGGATCGCCGGCGGCCGGGGCGGTTATTGGGAAGACCGCGGCTATGAATGGTATGCCGGAATCTGACGCCATTCTTTTTTGGGGCCTGTAACCGGGCCCATGCGCGGCGCGAATAGAAGGGTGAGACAGCATGGCGCGATGATTGCGGCCGCCGCCAGATGACGTGGATCGCAAAATGATGTGGCCCGCGCCGTCAACCCTGTTCCCCTGGAGGAACGTCCACGCCGCCCCCGCGCGGTCACTTGAGGAGAGTAGAATGAAGAATTTTGCGAAGACTGTTTTGTTGACCTTGTTCATCGGCGCCGTAATCGGTCCTGCCTTGGCACAATCCAATTCAGGGGCCACTTCGGGTGGAGCCATGTCGAATGGCGCGATGTCGAACGGCTCTATGGCGAAAGACCATATGACGGCCGGTTCTACGTCGACCGGTTCTATGTCAGGCGGGTCCATGTCCGCCGGGGCCATGTCGGATCACGACAAGATGGCCCAAGATTCCAACAAGCACCACAAGAAGAAGGGCGCGATGACCAGCGGATCGATGTCGGGCTCGATGTCGAACGGCGCCATGAGCGGCAGCGCGGGGCATTAACTCCCCCGCGCCGAAGTCGCGGCGGGTGGGATCTGCCCCCCAGCCAGCCACCCGCCGCGGCTTGCTTGCCGGACACGCCATAAGTCACTAGCATCCTCGAAAAAATATGGAGGAATGGTGCATGCGGCGGTCTGGATTATTTTTGGGTTTGAGTCTGTCGCTCTTGACCGCCTGGCCCGCTTGGGCCGAATTGGCGGTCACGGCCAATGACGGCAAGCAATTGCGGCCGGGCGAGTCCCAGACCCCGACACCGGACAGCGTCAGTATTCTCGACCTCGGCCATTATCCGCCCAAGGTTCTTGGCAGCGTGGAGATTCCCGCCTCCATGATCGGCTCGCCCAATGCCGTGGCGGTGGGGGCAAAAGAGAAATTTGCCATTGTCACCGCCTCGCAGAAATTCAATCCCGCCGATCCCACCCATCCCGCCGCCGACGACAAGGTGTCGGTGATCGATCTCAGCGATCCGGCCAAGCCCAAACTGTTGCAGACACTTTCGTCCGGCCCAATGGCCAGCGGCGTGGCAATCAACAAGAGTGGAAATCTTGTGCTGGTCGCCGCCAAGGGCGATGGCGCGATCTATATTTTCCGGCTTGCGGGAAAGAAACTGACTCCGGCCGGCAAGGTCGATCTGGGCGCGGGCGCCCAGCCCGTCGATGTGATCTTCGCGCCGGACGGGCGCAAGGCCTATGCCGTGGTCCAGAGCGTCAATAAGATCGTGGAATTGGCGGTGAAAGGGTCGAACGTCACCCGCACTGGCAACGATGTCACCTCCGGCCGCTCGCCCTATGGCGCGGTGATGAGCCATGACGGCGCCTGGCTTTTCGTCACCAATCTTCAAGGCGCGCCGGAAGGCGAGGATCGCACCGGCACTATCGGTATATTGGACGTGAAAGCGCACAAGCTGGCCGCGTCGGTGCCGGTGGGACGCACGCCGGAACATGCGACCTTGTCGCCGGACGGCAAATATTACGCGGTGGTGCTGGGCAATGGTGCCGCCACCGCAAAATCCGATCCCAACTATGACAAGGTGGTGGGCATCCTGAAGGTCTTCGCGGTGGGGCCGGGCACGTTGGACGAGGTGGCGCGCGCCGACACGTGCCACTGGGCGCAGGGCGCGGCCTGGAGCGACGATGGCCGCCTGCTGTTCCAGCAATGCGCCGCGGAGCGGCAGATCCAGGTGTTTCGCTTCGACGGGCATGCGCTGGTGCAGGACAAGGACGCCGCGCTGTCCTTCGAGTCCCGTCCCGGCTCGATGGCGACCCGGCGCACCCGCTAGCACAAATGAGCAGGCGGCACGGTGTCGCCGTCTGGCCGCCGTCCGGCGGTGACGAACAATCCGCCTTCATATCCCAGCGACGCCATCCAGCCGATTTGGGATAGGCAGGCTTCGAAAGGCCAATAATCCGCGTCGGCCGCGAACAGCGCGCCGGATTCCTCGCCCAGCATCAGGCTGGGATAGGTTCTGACGAATTCGATTCCGTTCTCGGCAAACCAACCGCGGATTTCGGCCACGGTGTGGCGATGTTCCTCGGGGTGGCGATACTGGTCGCGTATCCAGGCCTCGCGCCGGGCGGGTTCGCTTTTGCGGTCACGCAGCACCGGATCGCATGGGATCCAACGGTTGCCCGAAAGCCGTGCCACCAACCGGCGCAGCCGCAGCGGAATACGGGCAAACGCATTATAGAGTCCGATCACCAGCATGCCGCCGGGGCGCACCAGCGGCACCAGGCTGGCGAAGGCCTTGCGCGGGTGGGGCGTGTGATGCAGCACCCCGGAACAATAGACCAGATCGAAAGCGCCGGCCCGCAATCCCGGGCGATGCAGGTCGGTTTCCACGAATTGCACGCCGGTCACGCCGAAGCGCCGCGCGGCGGCGGCGCCGAGCAGCAGCGAGGCGCGGGTGAGATCGGCGCCTATCACCCGCCGCTCCCCGCGCGCCAGATAAAGGCTCATCTGGCCGGTGCCGCAGCCAATTTCCAGGATGCGCGCATCCGGAGCGATCGCGGCGTCGAGCAGGCGCGCGAATTCGCTTCTTTCCGCGCGCGCCCGCAAGGCCTCCAGACTGTCGCCCGGCCGGTAACCGGGAAACGGCGCGTGGCCATAGAAGCCGCGCACCCTCTCGGTGCGGACATCGCCGCCAAGGCGCAAATCCGCGACGCCGTCATGAGCGAGGTAGCGCGCGCCGCATCCGGCACAGAGAAATTCCGGGCCGAGGGCGCCCTGGCAGGCGGGGCAGGCCAACAGCTCCAGCAGCATTCTTCTAAAAGATCGAATAGATGAAGGGCGCAAGCGCTTCGACGCTGGCGGCAAGCACCAGCACCAACCCGGTCACGCAGAGAAAAATCGCCAGCGGCATCAGCCAGCGCCGTCCTCCCCGCCACATTCCCACAGACAGATCGGCGATCGAACCCCAGGCGCTGCCGATGATGATCAATCCCCGCCGGATCTTGCTGCGTTTCTTGATCATGGTGGAGCCGCCCTTTTGGTCACTCTGGTCTGTCCCGCCACCAGAACGTCCATCCCGCAGCGGCGAAAGGTCAGATAGCCTTCGACCGCGCGATTGACGATCGGTTCGCCGGAAAGGTTGAACGAGGTGTTGAGCAAGACAGGAATTCCGCTGAGCCGCCCATAAGCCTCGAGCAGGGCGTAGAGCCGGGGCGCCATGCCGCGCTCCAGCGTCTGGACCCGCGCGGTGCCGTCGACATGGGTGACGGCCGCCAATTTCTCGCGCCATTGCGGACGCACCGGAAAAACGCCGGACATGAAACGCGCCAGCCGCGCGCCCCCGGACGGCATTTCGAAATAGCGTTCCGCCGCTTCGGCCGGAACCACCGGCGCGAAGGGCCGGAACTGTTCGCGATGTTTGATGTCGCGGTTCAGGCGGTCGCGCATTTCGCTTCCGTGCGGGGCCGCCAGAATGCTGCGATGGCCCAGCGCCCGCGGGCCCAGTTCCAGCGCGCCGTCCATCCAGCCGACGATCTTGTCATGGAAAAGATCGCGCGCGGTGGTTTCGATCAGGGCGCTTTCTTCCAATTCTTCCACCGGCAGATCGTCCTGCCGCGCCAGCTCGGCGAGCTGGGCGCCATCCACCGCCGGACCCCAATAGGGGTGATCGGGCATGTCGCGGTCGGGATTGCCGAAATGGATACGGTCGGCATAGAGCGCCGCGCCCAGGGC
>DATEIA010000078.1:0-4890 GCA_035279305.1 Rhizomicrobium sp. | reverse complement strand
TTCATCAAGACCAAGAAGCCTTTCACCGCCGAAGTTCTCACCGACCTGCGCCTGCGTTGCCTGTCGGGCGCGCGCACCGCCATCGCGATGGAATCGGTGGGCGGCAATATCGAGACCCTGATCGCCGACATGCTGGGCAAGTTGGAAAGCTCGGCCCGCCACACCGCCGACTATAAGGACACGCTGTCCGCCGCCACCGGCGAACTGGGCGGCGAACGCAGCCCCGCCGATGTGCGAAAACTGGTGGACGGGTTGATCACCGCCACCCGCGCCATGGAACACCGCGCCAAGTGCCTGGAAGGCGAATTGCAGGCCTCCTCGCAGCAGGTCACTGAGTTGCGCGGCAAGCTGGCGGATGTGCGCAAGGAAAGCCTGACCGATCCATTGACCAACATCGCCAACCGCAAGGCGTTCGACGAAGCGGCGCGTTCGGCGATCGCCGCGGTCGCCAATGAGGGCGAGGAAACCTCGGTCTTGTTGTGCGACATCGACCATTTCAAGAATTTCAACGACACTTGGGGCCATCAGACCGGCGACCAGGTTCTGCGTCTTGTCGCGGCCTGCCTGTCGGAGAACGTCAAGGGCCGCGACACCGCGGCGCGTTATGGCGGCGAGGAATTCGCCGTGCTGTTGCGCGGCACCAGCCTGGAAGCGGCCACCAGGGTTGCCAACCAGATCCGGACCGCCGTCGAGACCAAGAAGCTGGTGAAAAAATCCACCGGCGACGTGCTGGGCACCATCACCATTTCCATCGGCGTCTCCCAAGTCGGGACCGATGAGACCATCGATGAGGTTCTGCGCCGCGCCGATGCCTGCCTCTATGGCGCCAAGCACAATGGCCGCAATCTGGTGATCAACCAGAAAGACCCGCGTATGGCAGCCCTCGAAACCAGCGCGGCCTAACGCATTCCCCGCATTTGCAGTATGCTCGCGCAAGCTTTTGCGGGGGCCCACTTGCAGACATTCGACGGCGTCACAGTCAGCGCGGACGGCAAGGTCGCGACGCTGACCTTGAACCGGCCCGATACGATCAATGCCCTGTCCGCTTCCATGATGGCGGGGCTGAATGCGGGTTTGGATGCGGTTGAATCCGGCGGCTTTCGCGCCCTGATCCTGACCGGCAGCGGCCGCGGCTTCTGTTCCGGCGCCGATATGAAGGAATTGCCCGGCCACAAAAGCGAAGGCGCGGGTCTGGTTCTGGAGCGCGTCTTTCACCCTGTCTTCCGCCGGCTGCGCGATCTCGATATGCCCATCGTGACGGCGGTGAACGGCCCGGCGGTGGGGATCGGCATGAGCCTGGCCTTGATGGGCGATCTGATCGTTGCAGGCGCTAGCGCCTATTTCCTGCTCTCCTTCTCGCGCATCGGTCTGGTGCCGGATGGCGGGATTACCTGGACCTTGCCGCGCCTGGTCGGCTTGGCGCGGGCGCGCGAGCTGGCGCTGTTGGCGGAACCGCTACCGGCCGAGAAGGCGCTGGAATGGGGTCTGATCAACCGGGTGGTGGAAGACGCGCGATTGATGGACGAAGCCATGGCGTTGGGGGCGCGCCTGGCACAAGGCCCCGCCGCCCTGCCCTTGACCCGAAAATTGTTCTGGGACCGCGAAAGTCACGAAGCACAATTGGCGCGCGAAGCCGCCGCGCAACAAAAAGCCGGCATGACCGAGGATTTCGCCGAAGGCCTGGCGGCGTTTCAAGAAAAGCGCGAGCCACGATTTGGCGGTCAATAGCCCCTCTGTCATCCCCGGCGAGCCGCGCGGTTACGCGCGGCGAGGAAAGAGGACCCAGGTGGAAAGATTGAGCTTGGTCTTTCCACCTGGGTTCCCTTCCCCTCGCAATGTCCTTGCGGCCATTGCTCGGCCGGGAATGACAGCGAGCTTAGGCGAGCGGCAGGGAGGTTAGCGAGATTTCTTGCGCGTTGGTTTCGGAGCAAGCGCGGCGGCACGCGCTTTGCGGGCCCAGGCCGCAAATTCCTCCGGATCATCCAGCAACCGCTCCGGCACCGCATAATAAGAGGTGACGGTGATCTTCTTGCCGCGCCGGAAAGTGAAAGGCTTGCAGCCTTCAGCCAAGTAATCGGCGCGGTTGCTGTCCGTGGTTTTCAGATAGAGCCGGTCGTCCACCACCAGCCCGATGATCTGCTCGCCCGCATAGATGCCTTCGCCGCCGAACATGCGGCGAAGGCTGATACGGCCGAAAAAGTGAAAAAGATCGTCGAAACGGGTTGGATCCCGTTTCATCCTTCCGCCGGCGTGATCTGCACGCTCTCGCCGCAACCACAGGCGGAAGTCTGGTTGGGATTGTTGAACACAAACCGCGCGCCCAATTTTTCCTGAATGAAATCCAGCTCGGTGCCGATCAAAAACAGAATCGCCTTGGGGTCGATGAATATCTTGACACCCTTGTCTTCCATGACCTCTTCGAAAGGCTTGGTGTCTTCGGCATAGGCCATGGTATAGCTCATGCCGGCGCAGCCGCCATTGGTGACCCCGACCCGCAGGCCGAGATATTTGCCGTCCGCATTGGCCATGATGTCCTGCAGGCGCGCGGCGGCGGCCTCGGTCAGCTTGACCGGCTTGGGGCGTTCTCTTTTGGGCCGCTGCGTTTGCATCAGAACATATTCAGTTCGAGTTTGGCTTCTTCGCTCATGCGCTCCGGCGTCCAGGGCGGATCGAAGGTCATGTTGACCGTGACTTCGCCGATTCCGTCCACCAATTGCAGGGCCGCCTTGACCATGCCGGGCATCTCGCCCGCCACCGGACAATTGGGGGCGGTCAAAGTCATGTCCACCGTGACATCCTTGTTGTCGGCGACGTCCACCTTATAGATAAGTCCGAGTTCGTAGATATCAACCGGGATCTCCGGGTCGTAGACGGTCTTCAGCGCCGTCACCAGCTTCGTGGTGAAGTCGTCCAGTTCCTGCTGACTTAAGACAGAGGTTTGGGGGGCCGAAGTGGCAGCGGTGTCGTTCATGTCGCGCCCTCCTCCACCGCGTTTCTATAGGTATGCCAGGCCAGGGTGGCGCATTTCACCCGCATGGGAAATTCCGAAATCCCGCCCATCACTTCCAGCCGCTCGCGATCGTCTTCCGGCAGATCGCTGGCGTCTTCGCCCTTCACCAGATGCAGGAATCCGCGCATCAGCCGGTCGGCTTCCCGGGCGGTGCGGCCCTTGAGCATGTCGGTCATCATCGAGGCGCTAGCCTGACTGATGGCGCAACCCTTGCCTTCAAACTTGATGTCGGCGACCCGATTGTCCTCGCCCAGCTTGAGATAGACCGTTACCCGGTCGCCGCACAGCGGATTATAGCCTTCCGCCTTGTGGCTGGCGCCTTCCAGCACGCCATGATGACGCGGATGGCGCGAATGGTCGAGAATGACCTCCTGATACAGTTCGCGAAGCGCATTGTCCGTCATGCCAAACTCGTCATGTCAGTATCCCACGGGCTTTGTGCAAACCCGTAATCAACGCATCCACATCGGCGCGCGTGTTGTACAAGGCAAAACTCGCCCGGCTGGTGGAGGCAACGCCGAACCGCTCCATCAACACCTGGGCGCAGTGATGTCCGGCACGGACCGCCACGCCTTCCCGGTCTAATATGGTGGCGAGATCGTGGGCATGCATCCCCTCGGCCTCGAAGGACAGGATTGCGCCTTTGCCGGGCGCATCGCCAATCACCCTGAGCCAGTTGAATTGTTTCACCTGTTCGCGGGCATAGGTCAGAAGGTCGTGCTCATGGGCCGCCACCGCTTTGCGGTCCAGCGCCATCAGATAATCCAGCGCCGTGGCCAGGCCCACCGTCTCGATGATCGGCGGGGTTCCCGCCTCGAACCGGGCCGGCGGATCGGCGTAAGTGATGCGGTCCTTCATCACTTCCCGGATCATCTCGCCGCCACCATGGAAGGGCCGCATGGCTTTGAGATGCGCGCGCTTGGCATAGAGCGCGCCGATGCCGGTGGGGCCGTACAGCTTATGGCCGGTGATGGCGTAGAAATCGATGTTCAGCGCCTGGACATCCACCACTTCATGCACCGCGCCCTGGCAGCCATCGGCCAGCACCGCCACACCCTTGGCATGGGCTCGGGAGACGATTTCTTTGAGCGGCGTGATGGTGCCCAGCACATTGGACATATGGGTAACGGCAACCAGCTTAGTCTTGCCGTTGATGGCGGCATCCAGCGCTTCGATATCCAGGCTGCCATCGTCCCGCACATCCACCCAGCGCAGCACCGCGCCATGACGTTCACGCAAGAAATGCCAGGGCACGATGTTGGAATGATGTTCCATCACCGTCAGCACGATCTCGTCGCCCGGCCGGATCAGTGGTGCCAGGTAAGAATAGGAAACCAGATTGATCGCCTCGGTGCCGCCCTTGGTGAAGACGATCTCGTCCTCGCGCGCGGCACCCAGGAATTTCTGCACTGTGCGCCGCGCCGCCTCATAACGGTCGGTGGCGGCGGCGGAAAGGAAATGCACCCCGCGATGGACATTGGCATATTCACTTTGGGCAAAGTCGCGCATCGCGTCCAGCACGACGCGCGGTTTTTGGGCGCTGGCGCCGCTATCCAGATAGACCAGCGATTTGCCATAGACCTGACGCGACAATATTTCGAAATCGGCGCGGGCCGCTTCGGCGTCAAAAGAGGCCGCGATTTTGGCTTTTTGATTCAAGAGGGGCGCCGTCATGCCACCGCCCTCAGCGCCGTCAGCAATTCGGCCGCTACCCGTTCGCGCAGGTCCGTATGGCCAACTTCGGCCACCGCGTCTTCCAGAAAGGCTTGCAGCAACAAGCCGCGCGCCTGGCTTTCCGGAATGCCGCGCGCCCGCAGATAAAACAGGGACTCGGCATCCAGGTCGCCCACCGCCGCGCCATGGGCGCATTTGACATCGTC
>DATEIA010000077.1:0-7763 GCA_035279305.1 Rhizomicrobium sp. | reverse complement strand
GAGATGCGGAAAACTTACCTTGCGAACTCTTGCCACAAACAAGCGTGAATAGGGTACGGACGCGGTGACGCGCCAGGGCTCGCCCCGCTTGTTCATTGGGCCGGTAAAATAGAGAGTCGATTTTCGAGGGTCTTGCGGCACGATGACGCAGAAAATGCCTTGTCCTGCCGCGACTTACACCCTCAAAGGGCACCTCAAAGGGGCAAAATTGGAGGTTTGGGGTGCGACTGGCGCTGTATGAGCCCGATATCCCTCAGAATGCGGGCAGTCTGATCCGGCTGGGCGCCTGTCTGGGGGTGGGAATCGACATTATCGAGCCCTGTGGATTTCTGCTGTCGGACCGCAATTTTCGCCGGGCGGGAATGGATTATCTTCAAAGCGCCGACATCCGGCGTCATGAGTCCTGGGCACGATTCTATCAGGCGGCCCGGCCAGCCCGGCTGGTCCTGCTCACCACCCAGGGGGACAGGAGCTATACCGATTTTGCCTTCGCCCCCGGCGATGTCCTGCTGGTGGGGCGTGAAAGCGCGGGCGTGCCGCAGGCGGTGCATGATGGCGTGGACGCGCGGCTGGTGATTCCCTTGCGCCCCGGTCTGCGGTCCTTGAATGTGGCGCAGTCCGCCGCGATGGTGCTGGGGGAGGCGCTTCGCCAGACAGGCGGGTTTCCCGCAACGGTTTGTCCAAAGGATTGAGTGTGGAACTGACCCTATTTCAGCCCGGCGGCCTGATTGCGCGGGAGCACCGGCCAGCCAAGTGCCGCGGTTGCATAGCGACAGCGGCGCGCGGCGCCAAGTTGAGCAATCCAAAACAGCCGTGCGACCCAAAAAATAAGAGCGCGACATGCATCTGACATTATTCGATCCCGGCGGACTGATCGCGCTCGCACAAGTGCTGATGATCGACGTGGTGCTGGCCGGCGACAATGCCGTGGTGATCGGCCTGGCGGCGGCGCGCGTGCCGGCGGTGATGCGCAAGAAGGTCATCTTCTGGGGCCTGGTCGCGGCGGTGGTCCTGCGGATCGCCATGGCGGCGGTCGCGGTAAAGCTGCTGGCCATCATCGGCCTGACTTTGGCCGGCGGCATTCTGCTCTTGTGGGTGTGCTGGCGCATGTGGCGGGACATCGCTGCCGAGAAACATCAAATCGCGCCCGAGATCACCGCCGGCGCATCCGCCAAACGCGCCATATTGCAGATCCTGGTGGCCGATATTTCCATGTCGCTGGACAATGTCCTGGCGGTGGCGGGCGCCGCCCGCGACCATCTCGATGTCCTGGTCATCGGCCTCTTGATGTCGGTGGGCTTGATGGGAGCGGCGGCCACCTACATCGCCAAACTTCTGGAGCGCTATCGCTGGATTGCCTATATCGGCCTGGCCATCGTGGTCTATGTCGCGCTTTCGATGATTTATCACGGCTGGGCGGAAGTCGCCAAAGTCATGGGATAGCCGCGGGTCTTTGGCCTAGTTTTTCTTGGCGAGCGTAGCGAGCTTAGAAAAGCTGGCCCCGCTTCGAGCCCGCAAAGCGGGCGAGGGCGGTACGGCTAGGTCAGGCGCAATAGCAAAGCGGTTGCATCATCCGATTTCTTGAAGCGCGGAAACTTGTCGCCGCCGCTGTCGCCCGCCTCGATGGCGCGTAACTCCTCGCCCAGCCTCTTAAGGCCGTTGGACCGGGCCGCCGCCATCAAACTGTCGGCGCTGTAGGCGCCATAGTCGCTGGCCAGCGCCAGAAACCCGTCTGTGAGCAACAGGATTTCACTGCCCGGCTTGATCTTCATCACCCGGCGCGAGACATGCGCGGCCGCTTTCACGTCCGGACTGAACAACCAGTTATTGCCGCTATTGATACGATTGCGGGACGCACGCAGGTCAGCAAGGAATTCCGCGCGGCTGAGACTGGCGGCAGGCGAAAGATTCTTTTCCTTGGCCAGCGCCTGCGCCCGCCGCGCTTCGGCGGCACGCTTGTCGAATGTCTCGCCCACCACGGTCACGAGCCCGTCGTCCTGTTTGACCAGCGCTGCACAATCTCCAAACCAAAGAAGTTCGACACCACTTTCGCCGGATACGGCGAGCATCATGGACGCACACGGCATCTGCCACATCTCTTCCGGTTCGTGGCGGCGCAACGCTTCAAAGCTCTTCTGTGTGTCGGCAAGCGTGGCCCGCAGCGCTTTGCGCGCGCTCATCCCATCCTTCAGATGCGCCATCAGCCGGCGCGCACCGAACTGGGCGATCCAGGCGGCATCGCTGGGGCCCGGCATCAGGCTCTCGCCCAAGGGCGTGGCGCCGTCGATCACCAACGCGGCATTGCCGATATAGCCAAAGGCATCTTCATTCGCCTTGGCCGGATCGCCCGGCAGCGACAGAGTTTCCACCACGTCCAAACTCATGCGCGGGCCTGATCGACCGCCAAGTTGAGCCGGTCCCGCAGTGCGCTTTCACTGGCGGCGAAGTCGCCCTCCACCCACCAATCTTCCACCTGCGCCAGCACACGGCCGACATCGGGGCCTTGCGCAATGCCCGCCTCCATCACGTCGCGTCCGCTCAGGGCAAAGCGCGGCCGCTGCCAGTTGTCCGCCATCTCGAGCAGCATCCGCCAGGCGCCCGGCGCGCTTAGCGGGGCGCTGGCCCATTGCAGCATCACCTTATCCTTGAAGCTGACCGCGCCGATCCGGTAGAGCCGCCGCCGGGCCTCCTGGGCGGAGATTTGCGCGCCAATCTTCTCGCCGCCCAGCGCCTGTTCCAGCCGGTCGCGGACGGCATTGGACAATCTCAGCGCGCCGGCCACGGCCTGGGCGGATGGACCGCCATCGGGCAGCAAGGCCGCCAGGCGCAGCACCGCGTCGCCGGGAAAGCGGTTTTCCGCTTCCAGCTGCGCCAATTTTTCAAGACGGGCCAGTTGCAACGCTCCAGGCAACAACAGCGGCAGGATCCCGGTCGCCGCCATCACCCGCAGGACCGGTATGGGATGAGCCGCTTCCAACAGCCGCAGCAATTCCTTTGCGATCCGTTCCGCCGACAGGCCCTTGAGCTTGTCCTTGGCCTCGGCCGCGGCGCGCAAGCCTTCCGCGTCGATCTCGCCCTTGCCATACCAGGCATGGAAGCGAAACAGCCGCAGCACCCGAAGCGTGTCTTCCGCGATCCGGGCGCGCGCATCGCCCATGAACCGCACCTTGCCCGCGATCAGATCCTCGACCCCGGTGGCATAGTCGAAAACCTCGCCATCGGCGGAGGCATAAAGCGCATTGATGGTGAAGTCGCGCCGCGCCGCATCCTCGGCCCAGTCGTCGGTGAACGCCACCTTGGCATGACGGCCATCGGTCTCCACATCGCGGCGAAGGGATGTGACTTCAAAGGCATGGGTTCCGGCAATGGCGGTGATAGTGCCGTGATCCAGACCCGTTTCCACCACCTTGATGTTTTTGGATTTGAGCCGGGCCAGGGCTTCGTCCGGCGGCATCGGCACGGCGATATCGACATCCACCACCGGAACGCCCAGCAGGGCATTGCGGACGGCACCGCCGACAAAGCGCGCTTCAACCAGGGCGCCCATGACCGCCAACGTCTCGGGCGCGGTCATCCAGCCGTGCTGCGCGGGATCAATTTTCATCGGCCGCTTCTTTTTTATTGTCACGCGCAAACGGCCACAACCACCGGGCATCAATTCGACCAGCGGGGATTGGCCGTTCCGCGTGACGGGGCATCCAGCCATGCTGTGCGGGATCAATTTTCATGACTCGCTTATAACACGGAGACGCTCGGCCAGATTGACCACGATGGCGGCGGTGGCACCCCAGATTTCATGATTCTGGTATGTGAAAGTGTAGAAATCGCGCTTTTGCCCCCCGATCTCGCGGCTTTGCCGCCGCCGGTTTGCGGGATCGCAGAGAAAGGCCAGCGGCACCTCGAATATCTCGGCCACTTCGCGCGGGTCCGGCGTCAGGGCGAAACCGCCGGCCAGCAGCCCGACCACCGGCTGGATGTCGAAGCCGGTACCGGTGAGATAGCGGTCGAGATAACCCGCCACGGTCACGAAAGAGGCCGCGATGCCGGTCTCCTCGAAGGTCTCGCGCAACGCCGTTTCCACGAGCGAAAGGTCGCCAGCCTCGCTGCGGCCGCCCGGAAAACTCACCTGGCCGCTATGCCGCGCCAGGCTTTCGGTGCGGCGGGTGAACATTAGGCTGGGCTCGTCCTGCAGAATCACCGGCAGCAGCACGGCCGCCTTGACCGCGCCCAACCCTTGCGGACCAGGCATCGGATCATAATCGTGATGATGCGTCAGATCCGGCAATTGCTGCCGCAGAAGGGCCCGCAATTGCCCGGCCGCGATTTTCATGCGCGCTCCGTATTTTCGAAGATGCCGGCTGCCGTCATGGCGCCACAATTGGCGCTTTTCTGTTGAAATTTAAAGCCATATCCGGGGTTGCACCCTTCACGCCCAACGGTGCAACATAACGCCAAATCCCGGCAAGCTTCAGGCCCTCCCGCATGAACAAAGTGGACATTCCCGAGGAACGCGAAGCCGCAAAGCGGCTGTCGGCATCGGCCGAGACCTTTGCCAAGGTGCGCGCCGGATTGAATGCGGTGATCTTCGGCCAGGACGAAGTGGTCGAACAAACGCTGGTGACCCTGTTGGCGGGGGGCCATGGCCTCCTGATCGGCGTGCCCGGCCTGGCCAAGACCAAGCTGGTGGACACACTGGCGGTGGTCATGGGGCTGGACACCAGGCGCGTGCAATTCACCCCCGACCTGATGCCCGCCGACATTACCGGTTCGGAAGTGATGGAGGAAAGCAACAGCGGACAGCGCGCCTTCCGTTTCATCCATGGCCCCGTCTTCACCCAATTGCTGATGGCCGACGAAATCAACCGCGCCAGCCCACGCACCCAGTCGGCCCTGTTGCAGGCGATGCAGGAAAAGCATGTCACGGTGGCGGGCGCCCGCCACGACCTGCCGCGCCTGTTCCATGTCCTGGCGACCCAGAACCCGCTGGAGCAGGAAGGCACCTATCCTTTGCCCGAAGCCCAGCTCGACCGCTTTCTGCTGCAGATCGATGTCGGTTATCCCGACCTGGAGGCCGAACGCCGGATGCTGCTGGCCACCACCATGGGCGATGAAAAAAGCGCGGCCCGCCTCTGCGGTCCCGAAGATCTCCAGGAAGCTCAAAACTTGGTGCGCCGCATTCCAGTGGGCGAACAGGTGATGGAAGCCATTCTGTCGCTGGTGCGCGCGGCACGTCCCGATAGCGAACATCACAGCGGACTGCAAAGCCAGATCGCCTGGGGCCCCGGCCCGCGCGCCAGCCAAGCCTTGATGCTGGCGGTGCGCGCCCGCGCGCTGCTGGATGGCCGCTTCGCGCCGTCCACCGACGATGTCGTGGCGCTGGCGGGCCCCGTGCTGCGTCATCGCATGGCCCTGAATTTCTCCGCCCGCGCCGAAGGCGTGACCACAGCCAGCGTGATCGAGCGGCTCTGCCAGAGCCTCTTTTGAAGAAGCTTTTTTGATATAGGCCTGTTTTGACCCAGTTCTCCGCGCTTCAGCATGAAGCCGATGGCCTGTCCGCCGGGCTGCCGCCGCTGATGGTGGAGGCCGATCATCTGGCGGCTTCGGTCAGTCTGGGTGTGCATGGCAGGCGGCGCGCCGGCATCGGCGAAAGCTTCTGGCAGTTTCGCCGTTATGCCAGCCCCGATTCCTCCGCCGCCATCGACTGGCGGCAATCCGCCAAATCGCAGCATATCTTTGTGCGCGAGCGGGAATGGGAAGCGGCCCAGACGGTATGGTTCTGGCGCGACGCATCCGCCAATATGAACTTCAAGTCCGGCGCGGTGACCAAGCGGACCCGCGCCGATCTGCTGCTGCTGGCGCTGGCTTCGCTCTTGGTGCGCGGCGGCGAGCGGGTGGGATTTGCCGGCATGGATGGCGCTCCCGCTTCCTCGCGCCTGGCCTTGACCCGCATCGGCCGCACCATGTTCGCGTCAGGCCGCAACGCCTTGCCGCCGCTGGTGCCGTTTGCGCGCGGCAATCAGCTGGTCTGGTTCAGCGACTTCCTGGATGAGGAGGTCTTCGGCGCCATGCAGAAACTGTCGCAGCGCGGCGTCGAAGGCCATCTGGTGCGCGTCGTCGATCCAGCGGAAGAGGATTTCCCCTATTCCGGCCGCACCCGCTTTGAATCGCCGCGCGGCGAGCAAGACGAGATTTTCGGCCGGGCCGAACGGGTGCGCGCATCCTATCGCGCCCGCTTCACCGCCCATGGCGAGCGTGTCGCGCAAGCGGCGTCGCGGCTGGGCTGGACCTGCACCGTGCATCGCACCGATCACGTGCCGCAGGCGGTGCTGATCGCGCTGCACGCCGCGATCGGCGGCACGTAACATCGTGTTCGGATTTCCCCTGAGCTTCGGAACCCCGTTAATTCTGACGGCGCTGCTTGTCTTGCCGGTGCTGTGGTGGCTGCTCAGGGTCACGCCGCCCTTGCCCCGCCGCACACTGTTTCCGCCCCTGCGCTTGTTGCGCGGGCTGGAAGACGAAGAACAGACGCCCGCCAAAACACCTTGGTGGCTGTTGCTGATGCGCCTTTTGGCGGCGGCTTTGTTGATCCTGGCCCTGGCCGATCCGCTTCTGGGCCGCAGCCCGAAATTGGCGGCCACGGGCCCGCTGGTGCTGGTGGTGGACAATGGCTGGACCGCCGCCCGGGACTGGGAGGCGCGGCAGGACCTGATCGCGGACCTACTGCACAGCGCCCAGGGGCGCCCGGTGGCGATTATTCCCACCGCCGGCTCGGTGCCGACCGGCTTGCTGAATGAAGGCGAAGCCGCGCGTATCGCCAAGGAACTGAAGCCCATGCCTTGGCCCGGCGACCGCGCCGCCGCCGCCCGGGCGCTGGGCCGCTTCAACTTCGCCGCACTACCTGCGCTTTACTGGCTCACCGACGGCATCGACGATGCCGGCAGCAAGACCTTGCGCGACGCCTTCAAACGCTATGGCAGCGCCAGCCTGTTCGCGCCCAGCCATAGGCCGCTGGGATTGTTGCCGGTGACCCGCGATGCCAGCGGTTTTTCGCTGACCGCGATTCGGGCCAGCGCCGGCGCGCCGCAGGATGTCGAGGCCGGCGCGCTTGGGGTGCGCGGCGAGACCCTGGCCACCACAAGATTGCATTTCAAGCGCGGCGAAACGCGCGCCCAGGGCCATATTGCGCTGCCGATGGAAGTGCGCAACGCCACCACCCGGCTTGCCATCGCGGGCGAGGAAAGCGCCGGAGCGGTTCAATTGCTGGATCGGGGCGCGGCACAGCGCAATGCCGGCATCGTTTCGGAAAATGCCAGCAACGAAGCCCAGCCGCTGCTCTCCGATGTCTATTATCTGGAGCGCGCGCTGTCGCCCTATGCCGAGATCGCCAAGGGCGGCATCGCACAACTTCTCGACAAACGCGTCTCGGTGCTGGTCCTGGCCGATGTTGCCAAGATCGGCGGCGTCGATATGGAAAAGGTAAAGGATTTCGTCGGCAAGGGCGGGGTGTTGATCCGCTTTGCGGGCGAACGCACGACAAACGGCTCCGACGATCTGGTGCCGGTCAAGCTGCGGGTGGGCGGACGTTATCTCGGCAGCGCCATGGCCTGGTCGGCGCCGCAGCATCTGGCGCCGTTCCATTCCACAAGTCCGTTCAATGGACTGGAAATTCCCACCGAAGTGACGGTGACCCGCCAGGTGCTGGCCGAGCCGTCCGCCGAAGCGCAGAACCGCACCTGGGCGCAACTGGCCGACGGCACGCCGCT
>DATEIA010000076.1:0-11990 GCA_035279305.1 Rhizomicrobium sp. | reverse complement strand
TGACTATCATCTCATCCCGCT
Organism: Rhizomicrobium sp.; assembly: GCA_035279305.1. GTDB lineage: Bacteria > Pseudomonadota > Alphaproteobacteria > Micropepsales > Micropepsaceae > Rhizomicrobium. The sequence continues at coordinate 11,969 of DATEIA010000076.1, read as the reverse complement.
GGCCAAGGCGCTGCGGGCGCGGGGCTTGAACAACCGCATCGGCTTCTTCCTCCATATCCCGCTGCCGCCGCCGGAAATTCTCACCGCCATGCCCAATCATGAGCGCTTGATTCCCTCGCTAGGCGATTATGACCTGGTGGGATTCCAGACCGATGGCGACGCCGCGAATTTCGCCCGTTACCTGGCCAAGGAACTGGGGACGCCCTCGCATATGTCGCTCCGGCTGGGCAGCGGCGACCGCGCCATGCGCATCGGAACGTTCCCGGTCGGGATCGAAACGCACCAATTCACCCGCTTGGCGCGCCGCGCCGCGAAGTCCGCCTTTGTGAAAGAAGTGATCGACTCGGTTCCGGGAACCTTGATGATCGGCGTCGACCGGTTGGATTATTCCAAGGGCATTACCGCCCGGCTGGAGGCCTATGAACGCTTCCTGGCGGCCAATCGGCAGTGGCATGGCAGGATCACCTATCTGCAGATCACGCCCAAAAGCCGCAGTGCGATCAAGGAATATTCCGAAATGGAGAGTATGGTGAACAGCGCCGCGGGCCGCATCAACGGGGCGTATAGTGAAGCAAGCTGGACGCCCATGCGTTACGTCAACCGGCCTTATAGCCGCCCGGCACTGGCAGGTCTGTATTCCGCCGCCGAGGTGGGGCTGGTGACGCCGATGCGCGATGGCATGAATCTGGTGGCCAAGGAATATGTGGCGGCCCAGGATCCCGGCGATCCCGGGGTTTTGATCCTGTCGCGCTTTGCCGGCGCGGCGGATGAATTCCGCGATGCGTTGCTGGTGAACCCTTACGACCCGGATGCGGTGGCCGCCGCCATCGCCCGGGCGGTCGCCATGCCCTTGAACGAACGCAAGGCGCGCCATGCCGAACTTTACGCCGCGCTTCTGCGCAACGACATCTCCAAATGGGGCGACAAATTTCTGAAGGCGTTGAATCCGCCGGACCGGCGAGGCGCGGCCGGTATGCCCAATTTCATGCCCGGCCCCGCTGCGGCGGAATCAAAGCGCCCTCCGGCAACGCGGCAGTAATCCCTCTTAAGATCTCTCCATTTTGCGGGCGGCCAGCGCCAGCGCGAGCCTGCCCAGCAATAGCGCCAGTCCGCCCGTCACGGACGCGATGAAAAACCATCTGCGCATGGCCGGCCGTTATAGACACAGTCCCGATCCTTTGCGAGTTTGCCGGGATGGAGAGGATGCCATGCTGGAATTCGTGACGGCCGAGGACGGAATCGCGCTGGCCTTTGAGCGTCAGGGCGAAGGCCCCGCCATTGTGCTGGTGCATGGCTTCGGCTCCAGCCGGGTGCAGAACTGGAAGTCGACCGGCTGGTATGGCGGATTGGCCGGCGCGGGCTTTGCCATCGTGGCCATGGATTGCCGGGGCCATGGCGACAGCGGCAAGCCGCATGACGAAGCATTTTACGGTCATGATCGCATGGCCGACGACGTGGCCCTGGTGATGCAGGCCTGCGATCTGTCCGACGCCCTGATCCTGGGCTATTCCATGGGCGGCTTCATCGGACTGCGCCTGCTGGCGTCACATCCCGAACGCGTGCGCAGGCTGGCCATCGCGGGTGTGGGCGAAACCTATCTGGAAGACCGCATCACCGCGCCGGCGGCGCGCGCGCAGCTGGCCGATGCGCTGCTGACGCCGGACAAAGATGCCATCACCGATCCGCGTGCCAGGATGTTCCGCGCTTTTGCCGACCAACCCGGCAAGGACCGCTTGGCGCTGGCGGCCTGCATGCGGGCGATGTCGCCGCGTCTTGCGCTTGAAACCCTCTCGCGATTGCAGCGGCCTGTTCTGGTGGTGACCGGTAGTGAAGACGATACGGCGGGACGGCCTGAACCGCTGGCGGCGGCGATTGCCGGCGGCCGCTCCGCCACAATTGCGGGGCGCGACCATATGTCGGCGGTGGGCGACAAGCATACGCGCCAAGCCGTGATCGATTTTTTTCGCTAGGGAACCGGTCCCGCCGTACATTCGTTACCCCTATGTGCAAGTCTTCCTGGCGGTCCGCCAGAATTTAATCTGTATACTGATCAATACTGTTTGGGGGCATTGGCAAGGAGCAACCAATGCGGTGTGTTCTTGATGCGCATGCCTTCGCCGTACGGTTTGGTACTAAAAAATCCATCGGATTTCCGCGGCTTACCGCTATTTTCCCCAACGCTATGACACACCTTTGGCGCAACGATGGGGGCCATCCACACAATTTTGTTGGGCTGGCGCCATGTTAGAAGCGCATGCACGCACCGGAATCCGCAACCGCCTTCTGAACAAGATCGGTTTGGAAGACTGGGACCTGATCGGGCCGCATTTGGAGCCCGTCACGCTCAAGGAACGCCAGGTCATCGAGGTTCCCACCAAGCCAATCACCCACGCCTATTTTCTGGAGATCGGCGTCGCCTCCGTCGTGGCGGTGGATGCCGAGGATCACCGCATCGAGGTGGGGGTGATCGGTTATGAAGGCGTCACCGGCGTACCGTTGCTGATGGGCGACAATCGCGCCCAGCATTCCACCTATATGCAGATCGGCGGCAGCGGCCACCGCATCCCGCAAGAACCCTTGCGCGATGCCATCGCCAAGAGCGAGGGCCTGCGCGCCCTGATGCTGAAATCGGCACAAGGCTTTCTGATACAGACGGCGCACACCGCGCTGGCCAATGGCCGCGCCAAGCTGGAACAAAGGCTGGCGCGCTGGCTGTTGATGGCGCACGACCGGATGACCAGCGATGCGGTGCCGCTGACCCATGAATTCCTGGCGGTGATGCTGGGGGTGCGCCGGGCCGGCGTCACCGTGGCCATCCATGGCTTTGAGCGGCGCGGCTTGGTGACCACCAGGCGCGGCCAACTGACTCTGGCTGATCGCGGCGGCATCGAGCAGATCGCCGGCAGCTTTTACGGCACGCCTGAGGCGGAGCTGAAACGTCTTCTAGGCGACAAATAGGACTCGCTTTCCGGCATTGGTACATGGTTTGTTCTCGCCATGCTGCCCCCGAAATTCCACGACTGGTTCGCGGCCCGTGGCTGGCAACCGCGTGCCCATCAGCTGGCCCTGGCGGACCATGCGGCGCGCGGGGAAAGCGTGCTGCTGGTGGCGCCGACCGGCGGCGGCAAGACCCTGGCGGGCTTTCTGCCCAGCCTGATCGATCTTGCTGACAAACCTCGGCGCGCCCGCAAAGCCGGTCTGCACACGCTCTATATCTCGCCGCTCAAGGCGTTGGCGGTGGATGTGGCGCGCAATCTCCAGGCGCCCATCGCGGAAATGGCTCTGCCGGTGACGGTGGAGACCCGCACCGGCGATACCCCGGCCGCCCGCCGCCAACGCCAGCGTCACACCCCGCCCGATATTCTGCTGACCACGCCGGAACAGCTCAGTCTGCTTTTGGCCCATCCCCGCGCAGCCCAGCTGTTCGCCAATCTGCGCCGCGTGGTGCTGGATGAGTTGCATGCCTTGTACAATTCCAAGCGCGGCGATCTTTTGGCGTTGGGCCTGGCGCGGTTGCAAAGCCTGGCGCCTGCGCACCGGCGCGTCGGTCTCTCGGCGACGGTGAAAGACCCTGCACCACTGCAACGCTTTCTGATGCCGCAGCCGATGGGCTCGCCGCTTCTGTCGCAGATTGTCATCGCCCAGGGCGGGGCCAAGCCCAACATCGAAATCAGCGCCTCGGATTGCTATGTGCCTTGGGCCGGGCACCTGGCCCGCCATGCCATGGCCGATGTGATGGCGGCGATCCAAAGCGCCAAAACCGCGTTGGTGTTCGTCAATACCCGCAGCCAGGCCGAGCGCACCTTTCAGGAATTGTGGGCGATCAACGACGCCAATCTCCCCATCGCCCTGCATCATGGTTCCCTGGCCCTGGAGCAACGCCGCAAGGTAGAAGCGGCCATGGCCAAGGGCCATCTGCGCGCGGTGGTCTGCACCTCGACTTTGGATCTGGGCATCGATTGGGGGGCGGTGGACAAGGTGATCTGCATCGGCGCGCCCAAGGGCGCCGCGCGGCTGGTCCAGCGCATCGGCCGCGCCAATCACCGGCTGGATGAGCCGAGCCTGGCGCTGTTGGTTCCCGCCAATCGCTTTGAGGTGCTGGAATGCCATGCCGCGCGCGACGCAGTGCTTGCCGGCGAGCTGGATGGCGAGCGATTGAAGGCCGGTGCGCTGGATGTGCTGGCCCAGCATGTGTTGGGCACCGCCTGCGCCGCGCCCTTTTCAGCGACGGCGCTGTTCGAGGAAGTCCGCTCCGCCTCGCCCTATGCTCATCTCAGCCGCGAGGATTTCGACGCGGTGGTGGATTTTGTCGCCACCGGCGGTTATGCGCTGCGCGCCTATGACCGCTATGCGCGGCTGCGCAAGACCGAGGACGGCCGCTTGCGCCTGGCGCATCCGCGTCTGGCGCAGGAATACCGGCTGAATGCGGGTGTGATTGTGGAAGACCCGATGGTGGAGATACGCCTGCAGGGAAAGGGGCGTCCGGCCGGGGCGGGCGGGCGCAAGCTGGGCGAGGTGGAGGAGTATTTCATCGAGCAGCTGGCGGTGGGCGATACCTTCATCTTTTCCGGCGAGGTCCTGCGCTTTGAGGGCCTGCGCGACACCGGCGCTTACGTCACGCGCGCCCGCGATCCGCAAGCGCAGATTCCCAGCTATAATGGCGGGAAGTTTCCGCTCTCCACCTTTCTGGCCCAGCGGGTGCGCGAGATGGTGTCGAGGCCGGAAAACTGGCGCGCCTTGCCCGGTCCGGTGCAGGAGTGGCTGAATATCCAGGAATGGCGCAGCGTTATCCCGGCCCCCGGACAGCTTCTGGTCGAAACTTTTCCGCGCGGCAATCGTCACTATCTGGTTTGCTATCCCTTCGAGGGCCGGCTGGCGCATCAGACCCTGGGCATGCTTTTGACCCGGCGGCTGGAGCGCGCCCGCCATCACCCGATGGGCTTTTCCGCCAACGAATATGCCTTGGCGGTGTGGGGCGCGCGGGATATGAGCGCAATCGATATGGACGCGCTGTTCGATCAGGACATGCTGGGCGACGATCTCGACAGTTGGCTGGCCGAATCCAATCTCTACAAGCGCACCTTCCGCAATTGCGCCATCATCGCCGGACTGATCCAGCGCCGCTTTCCGGGCAAGGAGAAGTCCGGCCGCCAAGTGACCTTTTCCTCGGACCTGATCTATGACGTGCTGCGGGAACATGAGCCCGACCATGTCTTGTTGCGCGCCACCTATCAGGATGCGGGAACCGGGTTGCTGGACATTGCCCGGCTGGGCGACATGCTGGCGCGGGTGAGAAAGCGCATCGTCACGCGCCGCCTGGACCGCGTCTCGCCTCTGGCGGTTCCGGCCTTGCTGGAAATTTCCCGCGAAATGGTTGCGGGCGAGGTGGACGAAGCTATTCTGCAGGACAATGAGGATGCGTTGATACGCGACGCCATGCGTGTGGACTAAAGATGGACGGCCTGCTGATCAAAGTGAATGGCGAAAGCCTGTTGCTGGATGCCTGCGGCGCGGCCTTCAGTCCGGCCTATTCCGTACTCATGGTTGCGGACCTGCATTTTGAAAAAGGCAGTTCCTATGCGAGGGGCCGCCAGTTCCTGCCGCCCTATGACAGCGCCGATACCTTGCGCCGGATGGCGCGCGCCATCGCGCGCCACAAGCCGGCGCGGGTGATCGCCCTGGGCGATTCCTTTCACGACCGCGAGGCTGCCGGCCGCCTGGGGGCACAAGAGCGGGAATTGCTGGCATCGTTGGGCCGCGCCGCGCACTTTACCTGGATCGCCGGCAATCATGATCCCCATCCCCCTAGCTGGCTGAACGGAGACGTTGTGCAAGAGCTGCGCCTGGGCGGATTGGTCTTGCGGCACGAGCCTTTGGCGCTTCCGCAAACCGGAGAGGTGGCGGGCCATCTGCATCCCTGCGCCAGTGTGGCGAAGTGGGGCCGCAGCGTGCGCCGCCGCTGTTTCGTCTCCGACGGGCTGCGCCTGATCCTGCCGTCCTTCGGCGCCTATACCGGCGGGTTGGATGTGGGCGATGCCGCTTTCGCGGTACTGTTCGCGGGGCCGTTTCACGCCTATATGCTGGGAACGACGCGGGTCTATGCCATGAGCCGCGGCGCGCGAAGCGCGCGAACAGGTCCAGTGGAGTGAGGCACGACCGGCTTGCCGGTCAAATCGGTGTCGCACTACGCTGGCGCTAACGACGGACCGATTTGAGTGCCGAACGCCCAGAGCGTAAGCGAAGGGCAGAGAGCGGCGAATGCCGCGCCTTCCTCGCTCCGCTCGAAGAGGGGTAAGCTTTTCTAGGCTCGCTACGCTCGCCAAGAAAAGCTAAGCCAGCTTGGGCGAGCGGCTGCGCGGAAGCCGCAGTTTGCTTCGTCCGCTTTGCGCCAAAAGCGGACGGTCGGCGACGTCTTATCAATTAGTTCCACGAAGCCGATAATTTGTCAGTCGTTTGTCCCGCTGCTTTTAAGAATTAGCTAAGTATGCACTAGGCATCATCGCCGCGACCTAAGCAATTATGGGCCCGCCGACCGAATGTTCCCACGCAATTTCATAATATGCGTAATGTCGGCTGCTTTGGGGCTAATGCTATCGGGCTGCGCGAAGCTAAAGACTTACACATACAAGTACAAATTCACGATCTCGGTTCGCGACCAGGGCCAACTCAAAACCGTATCGCAAGTAGTATCCGTTCAAGAAAGCACCACTGAAGAAAGAAAGGCCGCGAACCCGCCCAAACTCTGTGGCGAAGCCGCCGCGTTACAGTTGAGAAGCGGAAAGACTTTGTTCGTCTTGCTCAAGGGCGTTTATCACGAACAGGTTTCTGGTCAAACGCAGTGGCAGAACTCACCCACTTTAGTTCTGCTTAAGCGTTTCGGACTTGAGACCGAATGGACCTACAGAAGTGATTCTGGAATTCGTCTTCTGCCGAAAATAAACACTGAAATTGATCTGCAGTATTACGAGATGCCCGATTTTGTGACATTCCGAAACATCCGAGATCCAACAACCATACAGCAAGTCTATTCGCAAAATTTTGAAGCGGTACTAGGCGACGGAGTGACCCTGGAAAGGGCGACACTGCAAGTCACCAACGAGGAAGTCACGCGTGGCAGGCTTTTGGCAGTCATTCCCTGGCTAGACGCGAAGAAAGACTTTATCGATGGCTCGCGATGGGGCAGGACTGTTCAGGGATATTGGTCTCAGTATTTCGTCAATTGCACTTAGATTACGGTGGTGGCTGTTAAAGGACGCTGGCAATCGTTTCTGGAAGGCATGTCCGCTTTGGGCCATGGCGGTCGTGGTCCACTTGGTTGGCGAGCGCAGATCAGTCCGGCCTGCGGAACAGCACCGCCGAAATCCAGCCCAGCATCATCGCCATGGCGACACAGGCTAGGCCGTAGTAAAGCGGCGCATTGTGCGCCATGTTGAACAGCCGCCGCTCCAGCCCGGTGGCGTCGACAAAAAAAGGCGTGGATTGGGCGCTGACGACATCGCCGTCGCGGAACAGATAGACCTCGACATTGTATTGGCCGCGGGTCGCGCCCGCAGGCACCGGCACCTTGGTGCGAAACAGGGTCTCGCTGAGAAAGTCGATGCTGCCGGGGCTTTCGACATAAAGTCCGGCGCGCCGCAAATGGCGGATCGCCGCCTGGCGGAACGGTTCGGGATCGTGATGGCTGCCGATGGCGGACGGTTTGAGCGCTTGCAGCCCGATGCCATAGCGCGACAGCGCATCCGGTGGCGCGACGCGGGCGACCGGCTCGGTCGAGGCCAGATAGTAATAGGCCGGCATGCCTTCGAAGCGGGCGGCGTCACTATTGACCCAGACCCCGGCGAACCGGTTGCGGCGGCGCACCATCATCACCTGATCGGGCCCGCGCACCACCACCACAATGTTGCGGCCTTGGGAGCTTTGCGGCCGCTCGATGGCGCCGAACACCACGATGTCGGTGCCGGTATAGTTGGATGTGATCTGGATCGTGTCCTGGCTCACGCCCGAAACCAGGTCCTCGGCCCGGGCCGGGGCGGCGAACAACAACAGTATCGCCAGCAGCGCCCGCTTCATGGCGCGGCCTCCGCCAGGGAATAGATGTCGGCCGGCCGCGCCACCAACTGCCAGGCCAGGCCCGCGCCCACCGTCAGCACCAGCAGCGCCAGCAGAAAGCGTAACTGTTCGCCGCGCAATTTGGCCCCGGCCCGTACCCCCAATTGCGCGCCCACCACGCCGCCCGACACCAACAGGCCCGCCAAGACGATATCGACCGCGAAATTGTGGGTCGCCTGCAGCACGGTGGTGATGGAGGTGACGGCGATGATCTGCACCAGGGACGTGCCCATCACCATGCGTGTGGGCATGCGCAACAGATAGATCATCGCCGGCACGATGATGAAGCCGCCGCCGATACCCATGATGGCGCTGAGCGTGCCCACCACAAAGCCGATCCCGATCGGCGGGATCACGCTGATATAGAGCCGCGACTGGCGAAACCGCATCTTGAAGGGCAGTCCCAGGATCCAGCCGCGGCTGACGGCATGATGACTGACCGTGGCACCGCTGCGATAGGCCTTCAAAGTGGCCAGGCTCTCGCGCAGCATGATGAAGCCGATGCTGCCCAGCATGATGACATAGGTGAGGGATACGATCAGGTCCATCTGGCCCTGGCGGCGCATCAGGGCGAACAGCCATACGCCAAAGACGGTGCCGACAACGCCGCCCACCAGCATCACGCCCGCCAAGGCGAAGTCGATGCCGCGCTTGCGCCATTGTGCCAGCGCGCCCGACATGGACGAGGCCGTGACATGGGACAAAGTCGTGGCCACAGCCACGGTCGAGGGAATGCCGGTAAAAACCAGAAGCGGGGTCATCAGGAAACCGCCGCCGACGCCAAACAGGCCCGACAGGAAACCGACGCCGGTGCCCAAGGCGATAATGATCAGCCAGTTGACGGACATTTCGGCGACTGGAAGATAAATTTCCATCTAACGCTTGTCTTTTGGCCTCTGGCGCTTGCACGCGTCTTTCGCTGTCGCTCAAGACCTACAAGCCGCGCGTCGCTCATGGACGTTTTAGTCCACATCGCTCGTTGCCGCTACGCTGTTGCTAAGCAACCCTAGCCAGCGACCAAAATACCACGCGTTAATTTTTGAGCTCAGTTGCCGAGATCGGCCGGCTCGGGCGGCACATTGGCGCCGCGATTCAGCGGCGCGGCGTGGAAGCCGGTGACCGACCTGTTGGCCGCGGCCCTGTCGGCTTCGCCGAGCTGGGTCTGCAGCACGCCTATGCGCGCCTTGGATTCGACGTCGCCGGCGGCCGCGGCGATGGAGTACCATTTATAGGCGTCGACCAGACTTTGCAGCACGCCATCGCCGCGCTCGTAAAGCACCGCCAGGTTGAACTGGGAATCCGACAGGCCGAGCGACGCGGCCTTGGCGAACCAGCGTGCCGCTTCCGCCATATTCTTCTTGCCGCCCGTGCCGCTGGCATAGGCCACCGCCAGATTGTGCATCGCCTTGCGATTGCCTTGCGCGGCCGCCAACCCGTACCAGTGGACGGCCTTGACGCCATCCACCGCAACGCCCTGGCCGCGCTCATACAAGGTACCCAGGCGATATTGGGCGACCGCTTGGCCTTTCTCGGCGGCCTGGGCGAGGAACTTGACGGCGTCCGGCAAATTGACGGGCGCGCCATTGGTGCCGTCCACGGCCCGCAGGCCCAGAATGGTCAGGGCGACGGGATTGCCCGCATTGGCCAGCTTGGTCACCCGGTCCAGCGAGACTGGGGCCTTGGCGGGAGCGTTCTTGGACGTAGCACTGACGGTAGCGGGGACTGACTTGGCGTTGCTTGCCGTTTGCGGACCGGGCACCGGAGCCGATGCCGAGGGAGCTTGTGACGCCGGCAGGGAAGGCACCGAAGTGGAGGGCGTCACGTCGGACGCAGCCGGCTCGGAGCGCTGCGAACGGAAATCCTGCGCATTGCCGCTGACCGCGCCGCTGCTTGGAACATCGGCCGCACCGCCAGCCTGGGGCGCCACCGCAACCGGATTCTGGTGGGGCATCGTCGGCATCGGGACCGGGATTTTGCTGACCGTGCTGGCCGGTTTGGGCGCTGGTATCGCCGCGGGCGCCGATGTCTTGGCACGCTGGCTCAGCACCAAAGCCGCCGCTGCCGCCGCCGCCACCAACAGGGCGACCAGGATGGGAATGAGATAGCGCGGCTTTTCTTTTTCCTCGGCCGCCGCTTCGTTGGGATTCCAGCGGAAAGACGACAGCCGGCCATGGCCTTCGCTCTCGGCTTTTTCCGACGCGGCGCGGGCCGACCGGCGGGCTTGGGCCAGGAAATTTTCCGGCTCGGCCGGCGCGCCGTCAGCCCGGGGCTCTTCAAACACCGTTTCTTCAAAAACCTCGTCAAAATCGGGCGTGAAGGGCGGCGGCTCGCTGTGAGGGGGCTCCGGCTGGTCGTGTTGTGTCTCCGGCACAGCCTCAAAGGCGAAACCGGGCGATGCGGCGAAGGCGTCCGTGACTTTATCGGCCCCGTCCTCGTCCGTGATGGGCGGTGGTTCATAGGCGGGAGGTTCGTGCGCGGAGATTTCGAAGGGTTCATGCGCCGGTTCGGCGGCGGATAGCGGCGGCTCAATGGCGCCGGGTGGCGGCGCCTTGGCCTGCAACGCGGCCAGCAGCTCGGCGTGATCTTTTTCCAGCTTTTCCAGCCGGTGCGACAGCGCCTGCAGAGGGGCTTCGAATTTTTCCAGGGCGGATGGCGCTGTCTCCAACTCTTCCAGCCGATGCCGCAAGGCTTGCAACGGCGCTTCGAGTGCTTCGGCGGCGGGCCTGTCCTCCACCTTTTCCAGCCGGTGCGACAGGGCTTGCATCGCGGCGTCAAATCTTGCCGCCGGGTCATTGCGCTCAAAGCGGTCAGCCAGATCCTGGACCGAACGCTCGACGCCGCCGAGCCGCTTGTCGAGGTCCGGGCCAGGCAGCAGAGATTCCAGCCGTGCAACACCGTCTTGAAGCCGGCGGAGATTTTCCTCGTTCTGGCTGGCGCGGCGCTGGTTCTCATCATGGTCGTTGGCGCGTTGGCCGGCGCTTGCCTCGACCTTTTCCAGCGCATGATCCAGCGCATTGGCGTTGAACTGGGCGGTCCTTTCAACCGCGGACAGGCGCGCCTCGATGGTCCGCTCGGCATTGGCGATACGCTGGCCCAGTGTCTGTTCGCTGACGTCGATGCGCCGTTCCAGCAGTTGCGCGGCATTGTCCGAGTCTTCCCATATCTGGCCGACATGGCCGGCGAGCTTTTCCAGATTGGCGGTGACTTGCGCCAATTGGGTGGTGGAATTGCTGGCCGTGCTGGTGATCTGTTCGGCCAGGCGCGACAGGCCCAGATGCAGAGCCTTGACCGCTTCCCTGAGACCGTCATTGGCGGTGCCGCGTTCCAGCCGCTCCAGCCTTTCGGTCAGGGCCGCGATATTGTGACCAAGCTGTTCCATCGCATGGGCTTGTTCGCGGGCGCTGACGTTTATTTCCTGAGCGGTTCGGGATAGCACGCGATTGCTTTCGCTATGGGTTCGTTCGCTGGACTCCAGGCGGCGGCCAAGCCCGCGCAATTGGTCTTCGATGCGGCGCCAGGCGTCGTTCGATTCGGCTTCGCTGCGTCCCACCCGGGCCAGCATATCCTCGCTGTCGCGGCGGCTGGCAGCAGACGCCGGCAAGCCCCAACTGTCCAGTGGAGCCGCGATATCGTCTTCCAGGCCGGAAAAGCTCTGCAAAATGCGGCGCGTCAGCCACTCGCCGACGGACAGACCCTCGCGCCGGGCCGCCGCCCGTGCGGCTTCCCGCGCTTCCGGCGGAATACCCGCAACATTCCAGGGAAGTTCTGCCCGCATTTCGAATCACTGGTACCGCGCACCCGCTACAGAAAGTACCGGGGCCAAGATATAGTGTAAAGGAATGTTGACGGCCCGAGCTGCA
>DATEIA010000075.1:0-9148 GCA_035279305.1 Rhizomicrobium sp. | reverse complement strand
CCGGCCTTTTTCTTTTGTAGCTTGATATTTTGCGGCTTGAGCAGGAACACATCCAGGCTCGAGCGCCGCATTCCGCGGCGCGACCATCAGCATCCGCTAGCTTCCTTCCCCCTTCAGCGCGAAGCGCTAGGAAGGGGGAAGGTGTCGCAGCGAAGTGTTTGCGCAGCAAACCTGAGCTGCGACGGATGGGGGTTCAAAAATAAAAAACAGCCCCGCCCCGGCAGAGAGCTCTAACGCGGAACCGCAGCGGAAGCGGAATTCTGCCCGTCGCTCGGAAGGTCCGGGCGCGGTGTGGGGACAATGTCAGATCCCGCCTGTACACCTTGCAACGCCACGGCCACTTTGATCTCGCAACTGTCCACCGGCGTGGCTTCGTTGACCGGCACGCCGGACACGAAATCCTCCAGCACCGGCTTATCCGGCGCCAGCGCGGCGGCAAACACCACCCCGGCGGTGCGGCAGAAATTCTCGTGCGCGCCCGGCTTGGTGCGGCGCTGCTCGGCATGGGCGATGGCGCGGGTTTTGAACTGGTCATAGGCGGCATTGCCACGGGCATTGCCGTTCAGGCGCTTGAACATCCGCAGCATGGTGGCGTCAGACCGCCGCAGCTCCTTGTTGAAGACAGTCTGGAAGCGGTTGAACAGCGCCACTTCCTTGGAGCCGCAGGCCAGGGCCGCATCCGTCAATTCCTGCTGCACTGCCGCGACCTGGATGGCCGATATCTCCGCCGCACTGGCGCAGGCCGGTGACACCGGCCGGGCTTGTGCGACAGACGCCGCAGCCAAGCTGAAAGCCGCCAAACAGGCGCTCAATTTCATACACTTCATCCGAACCCTCTTCGTCTTGCCCAGCCTGGCAAGCTTAACGCCATCGCCAGGCCGCCGCCAAGCTGTTGGAAAGGAGGAACTTTCCAATCCACGGACGGCCTTTACGAAACGGGAACGGCATTTGCACGTTTTGAATGACATGCGTTCTTTTGGGACCTTCGCTTTCGCCTTTGTGGCTTTGGCCGCGGGGTTTGAGCCGGCCTGGGCGTTTCGCATCCCCGACGGCACTGCCGCATGGCCCACGGAGCATCAGAAGGCCTTGCGCTATGCCGAGCCCCAGCCCTATGCCATGAACTATGTCGACGAGGCCGCCCAGACCTTGGGGGTCCGGGAAGGCAAATGGGAGGCTTTCACCTCCCGTTCCAGCGATATGCCCAGCGTGAAGGGCAGTCTGGACAGCGGCCGGCCCATGCTGTTCCTGCAATGGCGTCCTGGACAATAGTCGGCCTTTCACCCACTCCCGCAGTTTAGTATTGGTGCCCCGCCGATTGGCGCACACAGGAGCAAGGGACATATGGCCTATAAAGTCGCGGTGATCGGGGCAACCGGCAATGTCGGCCGGGAGATGCTCAATGTCCTGATCCAGCGCCAGTTTCCCATTAGCGAGGTGGTGGCCCTGGCCTCCACCCGTTCGGTCGGCAGCGAAGTTTCCTTTGGCGACGGCGTGTTGAAAGTGAAGGCGCTGGACTATTACGATTTCAAGGGCACCGACATTGCCCTGATGAGCGCGGGCGGCGAGATCGCCAAGCAATGGGCGCCCAAGATCGCGGCGCAAGGCTGCATCGTGATCGACAATTCCAGCGCCTGGCGCATGGACCGGCAAGTGCCGCTGGTGGTGCCGGAAGTCAATGCCGAGGCGTTGAACGATATTCCCAAAGGCATCATCGCCAATCCCAACTGCTCCACCGCCCAGCTGGTGGTGGCCCTCAAGCCGCTGCATGACCTGTTCACCATCAAGCGGGTGGTGGTCTCAACCTATCAATCGGTGTCGGGCGCGGGCAATGAGGCGATGGACGAACTGTTCCGCCAGACCAGGGCGGTGTTCGTGGCCGATCCGATCGAGCAGGGCAAGTTCACCAAGCAGATCGCCTTCAATGTCATTCCCCATATCGATGTCTTTCTGGATTCGGGCATCACCAAGGAAGAATGGAAGATGGCGGTCGAGACCCAGAAGATTCTGGACCCCGACATCCAGGTCACGGCGACTTGCGTGCGGGTTCCGGTCTTTGTCGGCCATAGCGAGTCCGTCAATATCGAATTCGAAAAGCCGGTGACGGCGGAGAAAGCGCGTGCCGCCTTGCGCGCCGCGCCGGGCATTCTGGTGGTGGATAAGCGCGAGGATGGCGGCTATGTCACGCCCATCGAATGCGCCGGTGAGGACGCCACCTTCGTTAGCCGTATCCGAAAGGACCCTACGATAGAAAACGGGCTGAACCTTTGGATCGTTTCCGATAACCTGCGCAAGGGCGCCGCGCTGAACGCGGTGCAGATCGCTGAATCTCTCATCAATCGCAACTTATTGAGGGCTGCATAATCATGGCAAAGGCTTATTGGATCGCTCGCGTCGATGTTCGCGACCCCGAAACCTACAAATCCTATGTCGAGACCGCCAAGCCGGCTTTTGTGCGCCATAAAGCCAAGTTCCTGGCGCGCGGCGGCAGGACGGAAATTTTGGAAGGCAAAGCCCGGGCCCGCAATGTGATCATCGAGTTTCCCTCCATGGAAGAAGCACTGGCCTGTTACAATTCTCCGGAATATACCGCCGCACGCGCCATCCGTCAGACCGTGAGCGACGGCGAGTTCGTGCTGGTCGAAGCCGCCGAATAGGACGGCTTTTTGCAGAACCCGCGCCGCAGCGTTCTTTTTGTCCCAGGCTCCAACCCGCGAATGTTGGAGAAAGCGCGGGATTTGCCGTGCGACGTGGTGGTCCTGGATCTGGAAGATTCTGTGGCGCCGCAAGCCAAGGATGCCGCGCGAGACGCGGTTTGCGCGGCGGTAAAAAATTACGGCCGGCGCGAAGTCGTGGTGCGGATCAATCCGCTCGCTTCATCCCATGGCGCGGCCGATCTGGAAGCGGTGCGCGCTGCTGCGCCGGACGCGGTGTTGCTGCCCAAAGTGGAGAGCGCCGCCGATATCGAGGCCGCCAAAGGCCCGCATCCCATCTGGGCGATGATCGAGACGCCGCTGGGCGTGTTGAATGCCGCCGCCATCGCCGCCAGCGGCACCGCCTGCTTGGCCATGGGCACCAACGATTTGCTGAAAGCCTTGCGGGCGCAGCCCCTGCTCGACCGGCGCAATTTGTGGCCGCACCTGAGCGCGACAGTGCTGGCGGCCCGCGCCTATGGCGCAAGCGTGATTGACGGCACCTATAATGACATCGCCGATGACATCGGCTTTACCGAGAGCTGCGTCCGGGGCCGCGCCTTCGGTTTTGACGGCAAGAGTCTGATCCATCCCGGCCAGATCGAAAGCTGCAACCGGATCTTCGCGCCGTCACCCGAGGAGGTTCTTCAAGCGCGGCGCATCATCGAAGCCTTCGACAACCATCCCGGCAAAGGCGCCATCGCGCTGGATGGACGCATGATCGAGCGCCTGCATGCCGAGGAGGCGATGCGCATCCTGGCCCTGAACGGCGCGATCGAGGGCCGCTGATGTTGCTGACGCGCTATCGCAAGGCTGTCGCCAAAGGTGAGCTTCGCGCCGATCCGGCGCAGGACAAGGCCGTCCACAAACTGCAAGACCTGGCGCGGGCACTGGCGAAGAAGCCCGTCTTCTCGCTGTTTCGCAAGTCCGCCCAACCTGGCAAAGGGCTCTATATCTGGGGCGATGTCGGGCGCGGCAAGACTTTGCTGATGGATCTTTTCTTCGACGAGGTCGCAGCCGATAAAAAGCTTCGCGCCCATTTCAACCGTTTCATGATGGATGTGCATGCCCGCATTCACGCCGAGCGGCAGAAGCCCGACAGCAGCTATCCGATTCCGGTTGTCGCCCGCGGCATCGCCGAGGGGACGCGGCTGCTTTGCTTCGACGAGTTTCAAGTCAGCGATGTCGCCGATGCCATGATCCTGGGGCGGCTGTTCGGCCGGCTGTTCGCCGAAGGCGTCGTCATTGTGGCAACCAGCAATACCCCGCCCGACCGCCTGTATGAGGGCGGACTGAACCGCCAGCTTTTCCTGCCCTTTATCGAGGAGATCAAACAGCGGCTGGAGGTGGTGGAGCTGAATGGCCCCACCGACTATCGCTTGCAACGCATTGCCGGACTCAACGTCTATCTGACACCGCTGGGGCATGCGGCCGATGCGGCAATGGACAATGCCTGGAAAAAGCTGACCGACACCAAGCGGGGCAAACCTGCCGCCCTGACGGTCCTGGGCCGTCAGGTGCCGGTGCCCCAATCGGCGCGTGGGGTGGCGCGGTTCGGCTTTGCCGATCTTTGCGTCCAGCCGCTGGCGGCAGTGGATTATCTCAGCGTGGCACAGGAATTTCACACGGTTCTTCTGGATCACATTCCGCTTTTGACGCCGGAGATGCGCAACGAGGCCCGCCGGTTCACCTTGCTGATCGACACGCTGTATGACGAGGGCGTCAAGCTGATCTGCTCGGCCGCCGCGCCGCCGGATGCTCTCTATCCGGCGGGCGATGGCGCGGAAGCCTTCCGCCGCACCGCCTCCCGCCTTGCCGAAATGCAGAGCGAGGACTATCTCAAGCGTGGTCATGGCGTGCATGGGCTGACACAATGACAAATGTCCTCTGGGCTTGCGCTTTTGTGCTGGTTTGCATTGGCTTTTACCGTTTTGGCATTCCCTGGTTGAAACGGTTTGACGCCGCCAATGTCGCGCGCATCGCCCAGCAGGAACGCGACAAGGCCGACGCCAATGCCCATTTCCGCCACGCCCTGGATGTGGCCGATCAGCAGGTGGAAGAGGTGCAGGAAATAAAGACAGGCGCCGCCACCCAGTATCTGTTTGAAGCCCAAATCTTTGCCAGCCGCGAAGAGGCCGAAGACATGCGGGCTGGGCGTGTCGGCGTGGTGGCGCGGCGGTTCTATGAGGAATTGCCTGCCGCCTTGGCGGGCGCCGCCGAGCGCGGCCGCATGTCGGCGCGCGAACGTGCGTCATCGCGCTGGAAGCGGACGGTTCATTAGCGCCAATCCCACTTATCGTGGGTGACCTCAAAGCGGTCTATGTCTTCCTGCGAGAAAGGTATCTTCGCGTGATTTCTCACTTGGCTCACCACTCCGCCAGCTATCACAGTCTGAGGAAATGAGCGGCCATCTTTCAGAAATACCGTGGCAACCCAGTATCCCATTCCAGTTTCGCCATGTTGGCGAAAGTAATCGGCAAACCGCTTCTCTGTAAGCTTGAGCATCAGATCCTCACTTCAGATACGCCGCGCAGGATTTTGCGGCGTGGGCAGGAGGCCGCGCGGAGCGTACCCAGCGTACGTGAGCACGGCCGACGAACCCACGACGCAAAAGACAAGCGGCTACGCTGCCTCCCCTTTCATAAGCCTGGGTAGCTTCCCGACATCCCCCCCCGCATGGCGCATGAAGAAGCGCCGCGCCGGCCCAATGGAATCCACGATTCCCAGGCCCAAATCGCGCAGATGGCGCAGTGGTGCGATGTCATTGGAGAATAGCCGGTTCAGCGCGTCGGTGGACGCGGCCAGGGCAAAGGAATCAAATCGCCGCCAGCGTTCGTAACGCTTCAGCGTATCCAGCGCCCCGATATCGCGCCCCAGCCGCGCCGAATCCAGCAAGACTTCCGCCAGCGCCGCGGCATCCTTCAATCCCAGATTCAGGCCCTGGCCCGCGATGGGATGGATGCCATGGGCGCAATCGCCGGCAAGCGCAAAACGCGGCTTCACGAAATCGCGCGCCAGATGGAAGGACAAGGGATAAGACCAGCGCGGTCCGGCCGATCGGGTCGCGCCCAGATGGGCGCCGAAGCGGCGCGCCAGTTCTTCGTTGAACCCTGCTTCGTCCAAAGCCAGAAGCGCGGGTGCTTTGGTCTTGGCTTCGGTCCACACCAGCGACGACCGGTTGGCTTTATATTGGCCTACCGCTTCGCTACTTGAGGCCGGAGTCATCGGCAAAATCGCAAACGGACCCGACGGCAGAAAATGCTCATAGGCCACGCCATTGTGCGGCTTGTCATGCTCCACCGTGGCGACGATGCCGGTCTGGGGATAGGACCAGCCGATGATCTGCACCCCCATCTGGGCGCGCAGCGGCGACTCGCGGCCGTCGGCGGCGATCACCAGGCTGGCGGCGATTTCTTCGCCGTCGGCCAGAAGCGCAATCGCGCCACCGGCTTCCACCTCCAGCGCCTTCACGGCGGCGGGCGCCAGCAGTTCTAGATTGGCGCATCCCTCTACTGCCTGGAACAACGCGGCGCGGATATGACGGTTTTCCGCGATATGGCCGAGGGCTTCGGCGCCAACCTCCTGCGCATCGAAATGCAGCGAGAAAGGCGAAGCCGGTTTTCCCGCCTGGCCGTCGGTCACCAGGATTTCGCGAATCGGTTGGGCATTGGGGGCCAGCTTCCCCCAGACCCCCAGCGCGCCCAGCATCCGCACACTGGCATAGGCCAGGGCAGAAACCCGTCCGTCGAAAGCGGGATCCAGGACTTGTCCCACAGGCGCCGCATCGACAATCACGGTCTTCAGGCCGCCCTGGGCCAGGGCCAGCCCCAGGGGCAGGCCAACCATCCCGCCTCCGCTGATTAAGACATCGACGCGTTTCAAGAGAACTCCTGCCTAATTAATATGCAAAAACTTGATTTTGCATAATTTAATGGCAAACTACCTGCCTGTTTTTGAGTCACACTTTTTCCGTTTTTCGCGGAAACCCATTTTTAAACAATACCTTATGTCACCGCCTAGGAACTGGCCCGCTTCTTGATAAATCGTTAAAGCCGGGCCTTCGTCCGGCGCTGGCAATAACACGGAAGGACGGCAGATGAAGCTTATTACGGCGATCATCAAACCCTTCAAGCTCGACGAAGTGCGCGAGTCTCTCTCGGCGCTCGGCGTTCAGGGCATGACGGTGACTGAGGTCAAAGGCTATGGGCGGCAAAAGGGGCATACGGAAATCTATCGCGGCGCGGAATATGCCGTGAGCTTCCTGCCCAAGCTCAAAATCGAAGTGGCGGTGAAGAGCGAGATGCTGGACGCGGTGATCGACGCGATCACCTCCAAGGCGAAGACCGGTCAGATCGGCGACGGAAAGATTTTCGTCACGCCGCTTGAACAGGTCGTGCGTATCCGCACCGGCGAAACGGATGGTGACGCGCTGTAGGCCAAAGGCTTGCCGCCGTCCACAAAGGGGACTGAAAAATGAGAATAGAAAACTTTAAGAAAGCGGGACTGAAAGCGTCTCTGGCGGCGCTTGCCGGCCTTGGCACGCTCGCCATGACCGCGGGCGTGGCATTCGCCCAGGAAGCCGCCAAGGCGCCAGTGCCCGATAAGGGCGATACGGCCTGGATGCTGGTTTCCACCATCCTGGTTCTGTTGATGATCGTGCCGGGCCTTGCCCTGTTCTATGGCGGCCTGGTTCGTACCAAGAATATGTTGTCGGTCCTGACCCAGACCTTGATCATCACCTGCATCGTGATGGTGGTGTGGGCTTTGTGGGGCTATTCCGAAGCCTTCACCGATGGTGCCGGCCTCAATACCTATGTCGGCGGCTTCACCAAGGCCTTCTTGAAGGGCGTGGACACCGCCACCACCGTCGAGACCTTCTCGCGCGGCGTGGTCATTCCGGAAATCGTCTTCGTGGCGTTCCAGATGACCTTTGCGGCGATCACCACCGCATTGGTGATCGGCGGCTTCGCCGAGCGCATGAAGTTCAGCGCCATCTGCGTTTTCTCGGTGCTGTGGCCGACCCTGGTCTATTTCCCCATCGCCCACATGGTGTGGTGGTGGCCGGGGCCGGAATTCGCTTCGACCCATCCGGCCGACGCGACGGCCGCCGGCGCGGGCATGATCTGGGCCTTCGGCGCGCTCGACTTCGCGGGCGGCACGGTGGTGCACATCAATGCCGGTATCGCGGCCTTGGTGGGCGCGATCCTCTGCGGCAAGCGCCTGGGCTACAAGACCGAGCATATGGCGCCGCACTCGTTGACGCTGACCATGGTCGGCGCCGCGTTGCTGTGGGTCGGCTGGTTCGGCTTCAATGCCGGTTCGAACCTGGAATCGAACGGCTATGCGGGCCTGGCCATGATCAACACCTTCCTCGCCACCGCTGCCGCGGGCATCTCCTGGCCGGCCTTTGAATGGCTGCTCAAGGGCAAGCCCAGCCTGTTGGGCGCGGCTTCGGGTGTGGTGGCCGGTCTGGTCGCGATCACCCCCGCCGCCGGCTTTGCCGGTCCGATGGGTGCGATCGTGCTGGGTCTGCTGGTCAGCCCGGTCTGCCTGTTCTTTGTCAGCGTGATCAAGAACAAGCTGGGCTATGACGACAGCCTGGATGTCTTCGGTGTGCACTGCATCGGCGGCATCATCGGCGCCATCGCCACGGGCATCCTGGTGAATCCGGCCCTGGGCGGCGCGGGCATCGTGGACTACACGGCGGGCGGCGCAGCCGTCTATCCGGGTACCGCGGTCCAGGTCATGTCGCAGCTCAAGGGCGTGCTGACCACCATCTGCTGGTCCGGTATCGGCAGCCTGATCGTGTTCGGCCTGATCAAGATGACGATCGGCCTGCGCGTGAAGGAAGAAGTCGAGCGCGAAGGGCTCGACATCGGCGAGCACGGCGAACGCGCTTACAATATGTAAGCGCAAGCAAAGCAAAGGGGGTGCGGATAAAACCGCACCCCTTCTTGCTTTAGGCCACAAGAATCAAAATCGGATAAGGACGATGCTCACCAAATCACAGCTCGGAGCCGTCCTGGCTCTTGCGGCCTCTTTCCTGACAACCATACCCGCCTTTGCCGCCGACACCCCCACTCTGAACAGCGGCGACACCGCCTGGATGCTGACCTCGTCGGCGCTGGTCCTGATGATGACCATCCCCGGCCTGGGCCTGTTTTATGGCGGCATGGTCCGCAAGAAGAATGTCTTGGCCACCTTGGCCCAAAGTTTCGGCGCATGCGCCCTGATCACCGTGCTGTGGATGGTGATCGGCTATTCGCTGGCCTTCAAAACCAATCCCGATGCGGGTCTCAACCGGTTCATCGGCGACTTCAGCTATCTGTTCCTTGGGCCAATGAAGGTGGATTCCCTGTCGGGCACCATTCCCGAATCGGTTTTCATGTTCTTCCAGATGACATTCGCGATCATCACACCGGCGCTGATCGCGGGCGCTTTCGCCGATCGCATGAAGT
>DATEIA010000074.1:0-10268 GCA_035279305.1 Rhizomicrobium sp. | reverse complement strand
GCGACAAGGCCGAATACGGCGCCGCGATGCTCGACGCATTCGCCGACCGAAAAGATATCCGGGTCGCTGGTGCGCATGTCGTCGGTGACCACGATGCCGCGATTGACTTCCAGATCGGCGGCTTTCGCCAGGTCGATATTGGGGCGGATACCGATCGCCAGCACCACCAGATCGGCCGGGATAAAGCGGCCATCGGCCAGTTGCACGCCTTCGGCGTGGTCGGTGCCGGTGATTTCTTCCGTCTGGCCGTCGGTGAAAAAGGCGATGCCGCGCCGGTCGAGGTCCCGCTGCAAGAGCTGGCCGGCCGCGGCGTCGAGCTGGCGCTCCATCAAGGTGGGCATCAGATGGACCAGCGCCACCGACATGCCGCGCTGCTTCAGGCCCCAGGCCGCTTCCAGGCCCAACAAGCCGCCGCCGATCACCACGGCGCGCTTGTGGATCTTTGCCGCCGCCAGCATCTTGTCGACATCGGCGATATCGCGGAAAGCGCAGGTTCCGGGAAGGCCAAGACCGGGAATGGGCGGCGCCAGCGGACGCGAACCGGTGGCGATCAGGATCTTGTCATACCGGACTTCCAGGCCCGAGGCCGCTATGACAGTGCGGGTTGCGCGGTCGATTTTCGTGACCGCATCGCCCGTGATCAGGGTGATTTCATTCTCGGCATACCATTCGCGGCTATTGATGACGATTTCATCGATGCTCTTGTCGCCCGCCAGGACGCTGGAGAGCATGATGCGGTTGTAGTTGACGTGCGGCTCCGCGCCGAAGACCGTGATACGGAAACGCTTGCCGCCCGCCAGCTTCAGCAATTCCTCGACCGTGCGCATGCCGGCCATGCCGTTGCCGATCACCACCAGATGTTCGCGGGGGTCCGATATCATGTTCATTTGTGCGGACCTTTAAATGCGGGCGGTTGCCAGGGCGGCGCTGTCGCGGCGCCAACGGGGCCGGACCCGCATGATGCCCAGGAAGGCGACCACGGCCATGCCGGCAAAGGCCGAGAAGCCGAAGGCATAGCTGCCGGTATATTGCTGGGCGTAACCCAGGCTGGCGGCGAGATAGAATCCGCCCACGCCGCCGGTCATGCCCACCAGGCCGGTCATCAATCCGACATCCTGGCGGAAACGCTGCGGCACCAGTTGGAATACCGCGCCATTGCCCATGCCCAAGGCCGACATGCCGATGATGAACAGCACCAGGGTGCTCTGAACCGACAAGGCGCCGCGGGCAATGGTGAACAGGATGCCCGCCACCAGCAGATAGACAAAGGCCAGCGAACGCGTGCCGCCGATGCGGTCGGCCAGCGCGCCGCCGAGTGGCCGTGCGAAAGAGCCTGCGAAAACACAGGCGGCCGTGAAGTAGCCGGCATTGACTGGCGTCAGGCCGAACTTGTCGTGGAAGTAGATCGGCAGGAAGGAGGACAGACCGACAAAGCCGCCGAAGCTGATGCCATAGAAGAACATCATAAGCCAGGCGTCACCGGATTTCAGGATGCGGCCATAGTCCGCCAGGGATTTTGGCGGCGGGCATTGCGGGCTGTTCTTGGCGGTGAAGAAGAACATCACGAAAACGGCGATCAAGGGCAGCGCGGCCAGCCCCAGCACATTGTGCCAGCCTAGCGCCACCGCCAGGCCCGGCACGAACAGCGACGCCAGCACGGTGCCGGAATTTCCGGCGCCGGCCAGGCCCAGGGCCATGCCCTGATGTTCCGGCGGATACCAGTAGGACACCATGGGGAGCGCGATGGCGAAGGACGCGCCCGCGACACCAAGCACCACGCCCAGCACGAGCATCTGGTGGAAACTGTGGATATCGATCAGCCACGCGCCGATCAGTCCGGCAATGACGATCACCTGCATGATCAGGCCGGTCAGGCGCGGATGGAGTTGGCCGACCAGGATGCCGTTGACGATGCGCAGCAACGCTCCCGCCAGCACCGGCACCGCCACCATCAGGCCCTTTTGGCCGGGGTTGAGGTTCAGGTCATGGGCGACCAGCACGGCCATGGGGCCCAGCAGGACCCAGACCATGAAGCTGAGATCGAAATAGAGAAAGCAGGCGATAAGAGTGGGGAGATGCCCGGCTTTGAGGAACGCGCTTTTCATCAATGGCTCGCTGGGGCGCGCTGGCGCCGCATACGAACCGCCATTGGCTCGTGGGTGATCACATGTTGCTCCCGGTTGCGCCCGCCATTGGGCGCGCCCCGGCCAGGCGCTTGGGCCCGGCCCATATGACATCGCAAGATGTGGGCCAGTTTTTTGCGGTCGCAAAATGGCGGTTTTCCGGGAAATTTCTAGCGAATCAGCGGGCTTTCGTGCCCAAAGCGCGTGCCGAAAGGTCAAAATTTGTGCAGTGCACTAGATCTGCCTAAAAAGTAACCTGGGCAGGAGTGGCCTCGAAAACCACGCCGTCGCAGAAGCGGTCAGGGTCCATGGCGATGGAGTTCGGGCTGGCCTCCAATTCCCATCTGGCCGCATGGGCGCCCTCGCTTTTGGAGTCCGTTTTGGGGAGGCTGACACCCAGCGAAACGACCGAGGCGCGGTAGAGATCGCAGCGATAGACGCGCGCCGCCAAACCCTCGCGGTCGACGGCACCGATCAGATCCCAGCGCGCCATCTGGTCCAGGAACCACAGCGCATGACTTCTCCAGGGAAACATCGCCGCGCCGCGCCAGAAGCGGGATTGATTGTGCGGCGCGATCGCGCCGCCGGGCAGGGAGGACAGGATCGCATGGCTATCGACCCCCAGATATTTCTGCCGCGACAGCAGGGCGCCGGTATAGGAGGCATTTTCCGGTGCGTCGCAGAATTGCGCGGCACGCACCAGGGCGCGCACCGCGCCTTTGAGCGCGGCGGGATTTTCTTCCGCCCAAGAGTTGCGGACGGCGAAGGCTTTTTCCGGCGCGCCGCGCCAGACATCGTCGGAGGATGCGATATTGATGCCGGCGCCCGCCCGGGCCGCGATCTCGCCCCAAGGCGCGCCGGCGCAGAAGCCGCTTATCTGTCCGGACTGCAGGGCTTCCACGGCGCGTGCCGGCGGCACCACGCTGAGGCGCACATCCCGGCCGGCCTCAAGGCCGGCCGTGGCCAGCCAGTAGCGCAGCAGCAGATTGTGAGTGGAATAGGCATGGACGATGCCCAGGGACAGAGGCCGGTCGCGCGCCGCAAGACAAGCCGCCAGGGCGTGCGGCGCCGAAATTTTCTTCTTGGCCGCGGTCTCGCGCACTTGCAGCGCCAGATCGCGGGCCAGGGTGACGGTGTTGCCGCCCAGGCTGAGATTGCAAGGGATCACCAGCTTCTGGCTGATGCCGCGCAAGCCAAGCTCGATCGCAAAGGCCAAAGGCGGAACGATCACCGCCGCGTCCAGAAAACCGTAAGCCAGCTTATCGGCGATATTGGCCCAGGACGGTTCCTCCACCAGCTCGGCATCGACGCCTTCCTCGGCGAAATATCCGAACTCCTGCGCCACGATGGCGGGCGCCGAATCCGTCAGGCGCAGGAAACCGATACGAAGCCTGGTTCCGGAGCGCGGGCTTTTCAAGGCGATGACTTCGCTCACGGTTTGCTCTCCCGCTGCTGATTTTCATCGTCCGCGACAAAATCCGCGACCACCTGTGCCAGCTTGCGGCTTTCATTCATGGCTTTCTTCTGCAGCCAGCGATACGCTTCCGGTTCGGTCATCTTGCGGTTCTTCATCAGGATCGCCTTGGCGCGTTCGAGCAGCCGGCGCTCATTCAGCAATGCCTTGGCGGCGGCCAGCTCGGTTTCGACATGATGGTAGCGTTTGAACAAAGCGATGGCCGAGGCCATGATCGGCCGCACATCCTGCAGCGCGACGCCGGAAAGATTGTAGGAACAGACGCCGGCGGCAATGGCCTCCTGGGCAAAGGCCGGATCGTCGGTACCCGCGAACATCACCACCGGACTGGCGGCGGATACGGCGCGGATATCTTCCAGGGCATCGCGGTCCGGCAGCGCCATGTCGATGATCACCAGATCGGGCTTGGCGCGCTCCACGGCGGCGGCCAGATCGGGACCTTCGGCCCGGACGACCCGTGCAAAGCCGGACTGCGACAGCTTCTCTTCCAGCGCGCGGGCGCGGTTTTCCTCGGTATCGATCAAAAGGATGGTCAGGGACATGCGGACAGTATAATGGGCCCTCGCGCTTTTTTCGCCAAGCCCGATGGCCTATTGTGGTTGATGATGGGCGCGGGCAGCGGAGGTTGGGTGATCCACCTGGTTTTTTTGGGCAAGTTTGGCGATGTGGCGCCCGCCGGTCTTGGCGAAATCGCGCTGCCCGCCCTGAGGGATGCCGGCGTGCGCACGCTTGGCGATCTGCAGCACTGGCTGGCGCAACATCAACCGCTGCTCGGCCAGGCGATGGCGGCCACGCCGACCCGCCTGATCGTCAACCAATGCGTGGCGCACGATTTGTCGCAAGCCATTGCGGATGGCGACGAGATCGCTTTCCTGCCGCCGATGAGCGGGGGCTGAGATGCGCATCCGGATCGCGGCGGAGGCGTTCGACCCTCAGGCCGAGATTGCGGCTTTCGCCGCCGGGCGCGATGATGCCGGCGCCCTGGTCAATTTTGTCGGCACCTGCCGGGCCAAGACCGGCGATGTCGCGGTCGAGGAATTGCGCATCGATCATTATCCCGGCTTCACCGAAAAAGAGATTGCCCGGCTGGCGGCGGAAACCGCCCAACACTGTGACTGTCCCGATCTGCTGGTGGTGCACCGGGTCGGCGTCATTCGTCCCGGCGAGGCGATCGTGCTGGTGGCGGCGCGGTCCATCCATCGCGCCAATGCCTTTAAGGCGGTCGAAAGCCTGATGGACTATCTCAAGACCGATGCGCCATTATGGAAGAAGGAAAGCGGGCCAGGGGGCGCGCGCTGGATCGAGCCTAGGCCACAGGATCAGGAGCGGCGCGCCAAAGCCGAAGAAGGACGCAAGATGAGCGAGACCCTTACTGTTCCTGGTGGCGCCCCTGGTGGTGGAAGGCTGGACCCGGACAAGGCCTTTCGCCCGTTGCGGGTGGCGGTGCTGACGGTTTCGGACACGCGCGATGCGGAAAACGATACATCGGGCAAGCTTTTGTCCGACCGGGTGACGCGCGACGGCCATGTCCTGGCCGCGCGCGGCATGGTCAAGGACAGCATTGCCGAGATTCAGGCCCAGGTGAAAAAGTGGATCGCCGATCCCGGGGTCGATGTGGTGATTTCCACTGGCGGCACCGGATTAACCGGCCGCGATGTCACGCCCGAGGCGTTGCGGCCCTTGTTCGACAAGACCATCGAAGGTTTTGAGACGGTCTGGCACATGACCAGTTTTCAAACGGTGGGCCTTTCCACTATGCAGAGCCGCGCCTGCGCCGGATTGGCCAAAGGCACGCTGATCTTTGCCTTGCCCGGCTCCAACGGCGCCTGCAAGGACGGCTGGGACAGGCTGATCCGCTGGCAGCTCGACAGCCGTCACCGGCCCTGCAATCTGGCGGAGCTGATTTCGCGGTTCACGGAAGCATAACATGGGCGATCTCACCCATCTGGATAAAAAAGGCCGGGCCCGCATGGTGGATGTGGGGAGCAAGCCCGCAACCGCGCGCGAGGCGGTGGCGGAGGGCCGGGTGCTGATGAATGCGCAGACGTTCCGCAAGGCGCTGGCGGGGGATACCAAAAAAGGCAGTGTGCGGGCTGCTGCCGAATTTGCCGGTATCATGGCTGCCAAGCGCACTGCCGAACTTATTCCACTTTGCCATCAGGTTGCGCTCAGCAGTGTGAAGGTGGAGATAGCGCCCGACAAAAAAGCAAAGGCCTTGGTGGTGACCGCGCGCGCCAAGACCACCGGCCAGACCGGGGTGGAAATGGAGGCGCTGACCGCCGTCTCGGTCGCCTGTCTCACCATTTACGACATGCTCAAGGCATCGGACCGCGCCATGGTGATCGAAGGGATTACCCTGCTGGAAAAAAGCGGCGGGGCCTCGGGCGATTATCGCCGCGTACCCTAGAGCGAATTGTTTTCTGATTGAATCAACCCCAGCTTGTCATCCCGGCCAAGCGATGCGCTAGTATCGCGCTGAGCCGGGATCCATCTTACAGATGGCACGATGGATCCCGGATAGCCGCTACGCGGCTTCCGGGATGACAAGTTCGGGTAAATTTGATCACAACCGTCTCTAGCGTGGGATGAACCCGGCCTTTTCGAAGATCGCGCGCGCTTGCGCGCTGCTGAGAAAATCCAGAAACGCCTTTGCACCGGGTGACGCAGTCTTGGTTAGTGCCGCCAGATAGACGATGGGCGGGTGGCTGTTTTCGGGAAACACACCCGCGATGCGCAGTTTGGGCGCGACTTTGGCGTCGGTCGCATAGACGATGCCGTAAGGCGCTTCGCCGCGCGCGACATATTCCAGCGCGACCCGCACATTCTCGGCCTGTGCGACTTTGGCGGCGACGCCGTCCCACACGCCCAAAGACATAAGTGCCGCCTTGGCATACTTTCCTGCCGGGACCGAGGCAGGATCGGCCAAGGCAAGACGGCCGCCCTCCAGCGCGCCGGCCAAATCAAAGCCGGGTGCGATCCGTGGCACGGGCTTGGCATCGGCAGCCGCGATCAGCACCAGCCGGTTGCCCAGCAGATCCTTGCGGCTCGCTTCGGCAATCAGGTTTTTCTTCTGGAGATAATCCATCCAGTCGCTATCGGCAGATAGAAACAGATCGGCCTGGGCGCCCTGTTCGATCTGCCGCGCCAGTGTCGAGGAGGCGCCGAAGGACAAAGCCAACTTGATCCCGGTTTTGGCCTGATAGGCTTCGGCCACCGATTTCAGGCTGTCGGTGAGGGACGCCGCCGCGAATACGGTCACCGGCGCGCCCGGCTGAGCCAGGACGGGGGCCGGCAGCAGCAGCGCCAATACCGCAAAAAGGGCGGTGCGACGCTTGAGGGACGGATTGATAGACTGATTTGTGGACAGGGGCCTTCCTCGCGGCTTAGCGTTCCAAACTTGTGTCAGATACTATCGGCAATAACGTGTCATACAATCCGGCCAATACGCCCGTGAAGTCTGTTTCCGCCCGCCTTTTGTCCGTCACGGAAGCGCGCGCGGCGATGCTGGCGCTTGTGCGGCCGCTGCCCGAACAATCGGTGCCGCTGCAAGATGCGCTGGGACGGGTACTGGCGCGGGACATTGCTGCCAGCCGGGATCAGCCGCCGTTTATGTCCTCGGCGATGGATGGTTATGCGCTGCGCAGCGCCGATACGCCAGGCCGGTTGCGGGTGGCGGGGGAATCCGCGGCGGGCCATGGCTTTGAGGGTATCTGTGAATCCGGCATGGCTATCCGCATTTCCACCGGCGCCGCGGTGCCGGGTGGCGCCGACACGGTCGTCATTCAGGAAGATGTCCGGCGCGACGAGGGCAGCATCCTGGTTCCGGCCAGCGCAACGGGAAAGAATATCCGGCCGCGCGGTTGCGATTTTTCGGTGGGAACATGTCTGCTGAAGGCGGGGCGCAGGCTTGACGGCGTGGCGCTGTCGCTGGCGGCCGCGTCCGGTGCGGCCCGGCTGCATGTCGCGCGCTCGCCCCGGGTGGCTATCCTCAGCAGCGGCGACGAGCTGGCGGCGCCGGGTTCGAACCCCAATCCTTTTCAAATCTTCGATTCCGGCAGCTTCGGCATCGCGGGACTGATCCAAAGCTGGGGTGGAATCCCCAATCGTCTGGCGGTGGAAAAGGATGATGCCGCCGCCATCGCGCGCGCGGCTGAGCAAGGCTTGCTGGACAGCGATCTGCTGGTGGTGATCGGCGGCGCCTCGGTCGGCGACCATGACCATGCCAGGCCCGCCTTGGCGCGGTTGGGCCTGACGCTCGCGGTCGAGAAAATCGCGGTACGGCCCGGCAAGCCCACTTGGTTCGGTACGGTCCGGCAAAGGCCGGTGCTGGGACTTCCCGGCAATCCCGCCTCCGCACTGGCCTGCGCCGCGCTATTTTTGCGTCCCCTGATCGAAGCCATGCTGGGCCGCGATCCGTCATATACCATCGCCACGCGCCGCGCGCAGCTGACGCATGCGCTTCCCGCCAACGGTCCGCGCGAGCATTACCTGCGGGCGCGGTTGGACGTCGATAGTGACGGAATGCAAAGCGTGCGTGCCTTCGAGGATCAGGATTCGTCCCTGATTTCGGTCTTCGCCGCCGCCAATGCGCTGATCCGCTTGCCGCCCGATGCACCGGCCTCGCCCGCGGGCGCGCTGGCCGATGTCCTGCCGCTGGAAATTTTCTGATGCTGTCGGCGGCGGAGTTGGAAATTCTTGCGACCAGCTTTCACGTGGCGCTGTTGGCGCTTGTCTGGTCGCTGCCTTTCGCCATCGCTTGCGCTTATCTTCTGTCGCGGCAATTCCCCGGAAAATTTGCCCTGGACGGGCTGGTGCATCTGCCGGTCATCCTGCCGCCGGTCCTGACCGGTTTTCTGCTGCTGCTGTTGCTGGGCCGTCATGGCCCCATCGGCGCCTGGCTGGAGCGGGTGGCGGGCATTCATCTTGTCTTCACGCGCGAAGGCGCCGCGCTGGCCACGGCGGTGATGACATTTCCGCTTCTGGTGCGCGCCATTCGTATTGCCTTCGAAGCCATGGATCCGAAATTGTTCGAAGCCGCCGCGCTCTTGCGCGCCGGACCGCTGGACCGGTTTCTCACCCTTGCGCTGCCCTTGGCGGGTCCGGGCATTCTGGCCGGCGCGGTCACCGCTTTCGCGGCGGGCATGGGCGAATTCGGCGCGGTGATCACCTTTGCCGCCAACATTCCCGGTGAAACTCAGACCCTGCCGCTGGCGATCTATGCGGTGTTGCAGCAGCCGGGCGGCGAGGCGCAAGCCCTGCGGCTGGCCGCCATCTCCTTCACCCTGGCGATGAGCGGTCTTACCGGCGCCGAACTGCTCCAGCGCTGGATGCGCAGGCGGCTGGCCGGATGAACGCACTGGATGTCGATATTCAAGTCGCGCGCGGCGCTTTCCGGCTGGCGGCGCAATTCACCGCGCCGGCTGACGGCATTACGGTCTTGTTCGGCCCGTCGGGCAGCGGCAAGTCCAGCCTGTTGGCGGCCATCGCGGGATTGATCAAAAGCGAAGGGACCGTCCGTTTGGGATCGCGGCTGCTCGCGGGCGGCAAAACGCGGGTGCCCGCGCATCGACGCGGCCTGGGAATGGTTTTTCAGGATACGCGGCTGTTTCCGCATCTGACGGCGCGGCAGAATATCGCCTATGCCTGGCGGCGCGCGCCCGTGGACCGCCGGCCGCAGATCGAAGACACGGCGCGCTTTTTCGACATCGCCTCCGCGCTGGACCGGCCGGCCGGCAATCTGTCGGGTGGCGAGAAAAGCCGGGTGGCGCTGGCACGCGCGCTGGCGGCGGCGCCGGACTTCCTGTTGCTGGACGAACCGTTCGCGGCGCTGGATGGGGTACGCCGTCGCGCGTTCATCGATGTGCTGCTTAAGATGCATCGCAGTTTTCGCCTGCCAATGCTGGTGGTCACCCACGATATCGATGACGCGGCGGCGCTGGCCTCCAATCTGGTCGCGCTCAAGAGCGGGCAGGTGGTGGCAAAAGGCCCATTTCACCAGGCGGCCCATGAGCGGGCTTTCGCGGCCCTGCTCGATCCGCGCGACAGCGGGGCGGCGGTGCCCAGCCAGTTGCTGCGCAGCGGCCGCGACGGTGGGCGAAGGAATTTGTGGCTGCGCGCCGATCACATCGTGCTGGCGGCCGAGCGCCCCCATGCGATCTCGACCCGCAATGTCCTGGAGGCAAGCATCTTGTCCATCGGACGGGAGCCCGAAGGGGGGTGCCTGGTGGAACTGAAAACCACCGCCGGGGTCCTTGTTGCCCGGGTAACGCCGGAGGCGGTGGAGGATCTGGGTCTAGCGGCTGGCAGCCGGGTCTGGGCTCTGGTAAAGGCGCATGCGCTTTAGCAACAAAGCGCTCCTTGCTAACGCGAAGATTCATAGGTAACACTTTGGCGGACAAGGATTTTACGTATCGTATTTTTCTGCCAATATGACACCATCATAAAAACCAGGGGGTACCGTGACCGGCTTGAACATTGAAGAACGCCGCAGGCTGGAAGATATCGGCTTCATGACCTGCATGACCTTGGTACTGCTGGGCAATTATGCCCAGACGGGTCATTTCGGCGGCCCCTTGGCCTATACGCCCTTCAATGTCGCCGCCCATCTTGCCGGGCCGGAGCATGGCGGCATGCGCTATGACTATCGCCGTCCCAAGCATCCCTTCGGCGAC
>DATEIA010000073.1:0-3446 GCA_035279305.1 Rhizomicrobium sp. | reverse complement strand
AGGCGGCAAGGTGATCGTCACCGCCACCCAGCGCGACATCGTCGCCCGCGTGACGGTGGAGGATGAAGGCCCCGGCATTCCGCCCGGCAATCTGGAATCCATCTTCGACCGCTTTTACACCGAGCGGCCGGGCGAAAATTTCGGGCGCAATTCGGGCCTTGGCCTTTCCATCGCCCGGCAGATCATCGAGGGTGCCGGCGGACGCATCTATGCCGAGAACCGCGCTTCGGCCTCGCCCCATGTCAGCGGCGGCGCGCGCCTGATCGTCGAGCTGCCGGTGGCACCCCTCGATGTCTGACGCCGTGACGCGCCAGGCCAACATCCATGCCAGCTGCGTCGCGATCGGATCGCAGGGCGTGCTGCTGCTGGGACCCAGCGGCGCGGGGAAATCCGATCTTGCCTTGCGGCTGATCGATGAAGGCGCCAGGCTGGTGGCGGATGACCGCACCATCCTGTTCGTTTCCAAACGCGCCTTGCACGCCAAGGCTCCGGCCAGCATCAAAGGTCTGCTCGAGATACGCGGACTGGGAATCGTGGAACTGCCGGTGCGCGCAGCGGCGAAAATCGCCCTGGTGGTGCGCCTGGGCAAGGAGGGCGCGCGCCTGCCACCCCATCGCATTTACCATGCACCTACATTTTTGAGGCCTGCCGCGCCAGTGCCCTTGATCGCGCTGAACGCCCATTTTGCCTCCACCCCGGCCAAGATTCGCGCCGCTTTGGCGGCTTTTTCGAGCAGCGCCTTCCGCGACACTTTTCACTTGAAATAGCGGCGGACAGCACCAAATAACCCTTTCCCTGGCGGGCGTTTTTGCTACTGTCCGCGCCGCCCCAAGGAACCCGCATGATCGGTATTGTTCTGGTTACCCACGGCCGCCTGGCTCAGGAATTTATTTCCGCGATGGAGCATATGGTCGGACCGCAAACCCATTTGCGCGCGGTCTGCATCGGCCCCGAGGACGATATCGAACGCCGTCAGCGGGAGATCGCGGCGGCCGCCAAGTCGGTGGATGTGGGCCGCGGCGTGATCATCGCCACCGACATGTTTGGCGGTACCCCTTGCAACCTGGCGCTCACGCTGCTGGAACGGGGCAAGATCGAGGTGCTGGCGGGAGTCAATCTTCCCAGCCTGATCAAGCTGATCGACATCCGCGCCAAGCTGCCGCTGGATCAGGCGGTGAAGGACGCGATCGAGGCGGGACGCAAGTACATGCGCGCCGGCAGCGCGGATCTGGGATGACGGTTCTGCACGCCAGCGCCACCATCCGGAACAAGCGCGGACTGCACGCCCGCGCCAGCGCCAAGATCGTGGAAGCCGCGGCGCGTTTCCAGTCCGAGATTCACATCCTGAAGGACGGCAATGCGGTCAACGGCCGCTCCATCATGGGCTTGATGATGCTGGCGGCCTCGATCGGCTCGACCGTGATGATCACCACGGACGGTCCCGACCAGGAAGAAGCCATGAAGGCGATCCTTGCGTTGTTTGAGGCAAAGTTTGGGGAAGAGTGACCTCCAGTCACTCTTCCCCAAACTTGGTAATCTGCTGACAACACGCTTGGTGCTAATCTGGCGCCGCATCCTGCCGCAGAAATGAACGCGCCATGACCCGCCTGCTTGCATTTCTGCTGAGCCTTTTTTTGTGGGCGCCGTCCGCCGCCTCCGCCCAGCAAGCGCAGCCCGCGCTGCCGTCCGGTGTCATGGCCAATCCCTCGCTCTGGCACATCCAGGGCGAGGCTATCAAAGGAGATTGGGGCGAAGTCTATCTGCTGGGTTCGGTGCATGCCCTGCCGCCCAATATGCATTGGCGCTCGCTGAAAATCGCGCGGGCACTGTCGCGCAGCAATGTCTATGTCTTCGAAGTGCCTCAGGACGAAGCGGCGCTGGGGCAGCTCAAGGAGCTGATCCAGCAAAAGGGGTTTCTGCCGCCCGGCGAGAATTTGCGCGCGCGGCTGCATGCCGGGGCGCTCCCCGATTATGACGCGGCCGTTGCCGCATCGGGCCTGCCGCCGGCCATGCTGGAGCATGAACGGCCCTGGCTTGCCGCGCTGCAGATGATGTTCGCCCAGATCGCCAAGCTCAAATTCGCCGCCGGCAATGGCGTGGACCAAGTCCTGATGGAGGACGCCGCCAAGCATCGCAAGCCCATGCGTTATCTGGAAACCGTCGCCGAGCAGTTCGCCGTGCTGGCGCCGGACGATCCAGCGCTGGAATTGGCGGAATTCGAGTCCGGCCTTAAGGACTTGAGCGACGTGGCGGGCGGTATCGAGCCGATGGTGAAAGCCTGGAGCGTCGGCGATCAAGCCAAGCTCGACGAATTGATCAATGGCGATCTGGATGAATTTCCTGAAGCGCGCAAGCAATTGCTGGACGACCGCAACAAACGCTGGGCGCCTCAGATCCAAGCCATGCTCAAGGAAAAGCACGTCTTCTTCGTCACCGTGGGCGCGGGCCATTTGACCGGGCCGATGGGCCTGCCCGCTTTGCTGCGCAAGGCAGGTTACAAGGTGGATGGGCCTTGATGGCGCGGCGAAGCCGCCGGCATCGAGGCGCCAAGCACGGCCGCGCGACAGCGTCTTCGGCCGTGCGCGGCCGGACCCGTGATGGCACGCTGAGCGCTAGGCCATTGCTATAACTCAACGATTTCCTGCTGCGGCCATGCGCGGCATCAACATATGCAGATTTCTTTATATCCTTCTTGCCCCGTCCCGCCCTCACTGCTATAGCCCGGCCCGCAATTTGAGGAATCGCGCGCATGGCCGCCTTTAACGACTATATCGTCAAAGACATCTCTCTCGCCGAATGGGGCCGCAAGGAGCTGAACATCGCCGAGACGGAGATGCCCGGCCTGATGGCCACCCGCGCCGAGTACGGCCCCAAGCAGCCCTTGAAGGGCGCGCGCATCGCGGGCTCCCTGCACATGACCATCCAGACCGCGGTGCTGATCGAGACCCTCAAGGCGCTCGGCGCCGACATCCGCTGGGTGTCGTGCAACATCTATTCGACCCAGGACCATGCCGCCGCGGCGATCGCCGCCGCCGGCATCCCGGTCTTTGCCGTGAAGGGCGAGAGCCTGAAGGATTATTGGGATTACACCGCCAAGCTGTTCGAATGGCATGGCGGCGGCACCCCCAACATGATCCTGGACGATGGCGGCGACGCCACCATGCTGGTCCATGCCGGCCTGCGCGCCGAAAAGGGCGACACCGCCTTCCTGGAAAAGCCGGAAAATGAGGAAGAGGAAGTCTTCTACGCCCTGATCAAGCGCCTCCTGAAGGAAAAGCCCAAAGGCTGGTTCGCCGAGATTGCCGCCAACATCAAGGGCGTGTCGGAAGAGACCACCACCGGCGTGCACCGCCTCTACATCATGGCCAAGGAAGGCAAGCTGCTGTTCCCCGCCATCAATGTGAATGACAGCGTCACCAAGTCCAAGTTCGACAACCTTTATGGCT
>DATEIA010000072.1:0-13649 GCA_035279305.1 Rhizomicrobium sp. | reverse complement strand
TGCCAGGATTTCGCCCATATCATGACCGCGATCGCGCGGGTTTGGGGTGTGCCGTGCCGCTATGTCTCGGGCTATCTCTATCACAAAGGCAGCCACGACCGTTCCGCCGCCAACGCCACCCATGCCTGGGTGGAAGCCTATTTGCCGTCCATGGGTTGGATCGGCTTTGATCCCACCAACAATATCATGGCGGGCGAACGCCATATCCGCGCCGCGGTGGGCCGCGACTATGCCGATGTGCCGCCGACCCGGGGCACCTACAAGGGCGGTGCCGACAGCGAATTGTCGATCGCGGTGTCGCTGGAGCCGACCCAGGCACCGGTGCGTCATGAGGACTTCCTCAAGGTGGCGCGCCCCATGACCTCGCCGCCGCCGACGGCGTCTATGCCGGAGAGGCTCTATCACCAGCAGCAACAGCAACAACAGCAGGAATAGGGCGCGGGTCTTTGGCCTCGCTTTTCTTAGTGAGCGAAGCGAACTTAGAAAAGCTGGCCCCGCTTCGAGCCCGCATGGCGGGCGAGGGCGGTGCGCCCTGAGTGCGTCGCGCGTGCTCACGTGCTATACGCACGCTCCGCGCGACGCTCCTGCTCAGGACGCAAAATTCCTCGCGCCACGGACTGGGCATGACCAAACGCAAAAAGCGGGAATTGAGCGGCACACTGGAAGTGGACGGCTATCCGCTGCGCTGGAGCCTGAAGAGCGAGCAAATCTGGGATCCCAAGGGCGATCATGCCGGCCTGCGCCTGTCGGTCGAGCGCAGCGACGAGAACCACCGGGAATTGATCCTGGAATACCCCTTCCGCGAGGGCGGCAAGATCGAACGGCCCGAGGTCAATCCCCACACCCTGGAGAGCGACATTCGCCGCGCCATGGCGGCAGGCTGGAAGCCGAAATCCCGCGGCAGGCCCTTCTTTTTCCAGGTTTAGAGCGGTCTGCGAATACTTAACGCGGCGTAAACAATTGCCGTCAAATGCATCAGCCTTTTGTTAACGGACGCGGACGTATTCTTGCCCCAATCGAAAGGGAAGGGCGCTATGCCGCTAAAATTGTCGTTAAAGCCTGGTGAGAAATTCGTGCTGAACGGCGCGGTTCTGGCCAATGGCGACAAGCGCACCAGCCTGGTGATTCAAAACAAGGCCTGTGTGTTGCGCGAAAAGGACATCATGCAGCCCGAAGGCGCCAACACTCCGGCGCGGCGCATCTATCTGGCCATCATGATGATGTATCTGGACGGCGAAGCCAGCGAAGAGCCCTACAACGAATTTGCCCTGCGCATGACCGAATTCATGGGCGCGATCAGCACCCCTGAGATACTGGGCGCTTGCGTGGATATCAGCCGGGATGTGGCGCAAGGCGCTTATTACAAGGCGCTTATCGCCTGCCGCAAACTTTTCGACCTGGAACAGGAGCGTTTGAGCTATGAGCCTTAAAGCCTATAAGGCCGCGCAGGTTGCGACGGAAGATCCCCGCGTCACGGAATACCGGCTGTTCGGCCAGGTCACGGGCGCGCTGCTCACTGCCAAGGAATCCAATGCCGTGGGCGGTCCGCTGGTGGAAGCGGTGGATTGGAATCGCCGGCTGTGGCGCACCCTGGCCGCCGACTGCATGGATGACCGCAATACCCTGACCGAGGATGTACGCGCCAAGATCATCTCTTTGTCGCTGTGGGTCGCCAAATATTCGCGCAGCGTCACGCGGGAAAAGGCTCCGCTCGACCCGCTGATCGAGATCAACCGCACTATTATGCAAGGGCTGCAGGCAAGCTAAACTGAGCCGGCTAAACCGGCTTCAAAGCTCAAATTGAGAAAGCCGGCGCCAAGCGCCGGCTTTTTTGTTTGCTGCCGTTTTATTTTTGAACCCCCATCCGTCGCAGCTCGGGTTTGCGAAGTCGCAAACACCTCGCTGCGCCGTTCGGCCATCTTGGCCGATGGCCTCACTCCCCCTTCCTGGCGCTTCGCGCCGAAGGGGGAAGGGAGCTGTCGGATGCTGCGGGGTGAGCGAGCGGTCCGCGGAACGCGGACGAGCAGGTCCGGTGGACCTGCGAGAGCAACGAACGCCGCGAGCCTAAGCGAGCGGCCGGACCGCTCGGCGGAATGCCTCGCTCGAGATCCTGGATCGCACCAACCTTCTTGCCTGTCTGCCACGGCAAAAAAATCCACCCACGGCAGATCATGCCTAATGGTTAACGCCAATTAGGGAATTTCTCCAAGCAAAATCAATGTCTTATGCGGTTAATCGCATGGCACGGGCGTTGCAGAAGCTCCTGCGGGCCTCGCCCAGGGTCCGCAGAGTTCGCGGTACGCCACCAGATTTAGATGGAGAGTAGCTATGTCCTTCAGCGTCAACACCAACACCGGCGCGCAGATCGCGCTGCAATATTTGAATGCCACGCAGGGTCAGCTCGACCGGACCCAGGGTGCGATCAATAGCGGCCTCAAGGTTGCGACGGCGAAGGATGATGGCGCGATCTACGCTATTGCCCAAAACCAGCGCGGCGCCCTGGCCGGCTATCAGTCCGTTATCAACAGCCTCAACAACGGCTCTTCCGCCATCGACGTCGCGCTGTCCGCGGGCCAGTCGATCTCGGACCTGCTGATCCAGTTGAAGCAGAAGGCGCTGGCCGCGGCCGACCCTTCGCTCGATACCGCCAGCCGCCAGGCTTTGAATGCCAACTTCACCGCCCTGCGCGACCAGATCTCCACCATCGTCAAGAACGCCGTGTTCAACAACTTCAACCTGGTCGACGGTTCCACCGTTCAAGTCCAGGCCCTGGCATCGGCTGACGGCACCCGCCGCATCACCGCCCAGGCCCAGAATATGAAACTGTCGGGCGCCATCGTCACTCTGAAGACGACGTCCACGGTTTCGACCCAGGCCAAGGCTTCGGCGATGATTACCGTGATCCAGGCCTCGCTGACCAACGTCAACTCGGCTTTGGCCAAGCTGTCGTCGGGCGCCGCGAAGTTCTCGATCCAGGCGACCTTCACCCAGAAACTGTCGGATACTCTGACCGCCGGTCTCGGCAACCTGGTCGACGCCAACATGGCGCAGGAAAGCGCCCG
Organism: Rhizomicrobium sp.; assembly: GCA_035279305.1. Classification (GTDB taxonomy): domain Bacteria; phylum Pseudomonadota; class Alphaproteobacteria; order Micropepsales; family Micropepsaceae; genus Rhizomicrobium. The sequence continues at coordinate 10,587 of DATEIA010000072.1, read as the reverse complement.
GTTGCAGTCCTTGCAGGTCAAGCAGCAGCTTGGCGTCCAGGCGCTGGCGATTGCCAACCAGGCGCCGCAGACCATTCTGTCGCTGTTCCGCGGCTGATCCGTCTTTCAAGGGGGCTTACCGCGAAAAGGGCGGCGCTTATGCGCCGCCCTTTTTGTTTTTTTAAGGCACTCCGGCTCTGCCTACGTGCTCGGCGTCGCGACAGCAACGCCCTTCTTCTTTGCAGCGGACTTAGCCCGGCCTTCCCCTCGCGTGCGAAGCACGCTTGGAGGGGGAGGTGGTTTCAGCGATCGAGGCGAGCAAAGCGAAGCCGAGAGGAAGCTGAAACCGGAGGGGGTCAATTAATACATGTTTACCAAAGGCTGTTTCGGCATGAACCAGAAAAACCCAGGGATTTTCTGGATTTTTTGCCGGCATCTTTTCTGAAAAGTGGAGTTATTTGCCCACCGGCCCGGCAAATTTTGCCGCAAGCAGGCAAGTTTTGCCTAGCAACGATGACAGCGCGTCAGTCGCGGCCGGGAAGCATTTTCCGAGCTCCCGCAAAATCGATGTTTAAATAAATCCTACGTTCGAGCGGCACGAGGCTTGCCAATAGCCACGCGGGCAAAACGCCCGAAGAGCAATGCTCTATGACCAGAACGGAGAGACCACATGTCTTTTAGCGTCAATACCAATAGCGGCGCCCTCGTCGCGCTGCAGTATCTGACTGCCACTCAGGGGCAGTTGGGCCGGACCCAGTCCCACATCAACAGCGGCTTGAAGGTTGCCACGGCCCGCGACGACGGTGCGATCTACGCGATCGCCCAGAATCAGCGTGCTTCGATTGCCGGTTATGCCGCCGTCGTGAACTCGATCAATAACGGCACGTCCGCCGTCGACGTCGCCCTTTCGGCCGGCCAGTCGATTTCGGACCTGCTGATTCAGCTGAAGACCAAGGCGCTTGCCGCCGCGGACTCCTCGCTGGATACCGCCAGCCGCAACGCCCTGAACGCCAACTTCACCGCTCTGCGCGACCAGGTCGCGACGATCGTGAAGAACGCGGTGTTCAACGGCTTCAACCTGGTGGACGGTTCGACCACCCAGATCACTGCTCTGGCCTCGGCCGACGGCACCCGCCGTATCACGACCGCTGCCCAGAACATGAAGCTGTCGGGCGCCATCGTGACCCTGAAGTCCACGGCCACGATTTCTACCCAAGCCAAGGCTTCCACCTTGGTGGCCACCATCCAGACCTCGCTGACCAACGTCAACTCGGCTCTGGCCAAGTTGTCTTCGGGCGCCGCGAAGTTCTCGATCCAGGCGACCTTCTCCCAGAAGCTGTCCGATACCCTGACTGCGGGTCTCGGCAACCTGGTCGACGCCAACATGGCTCAGGAAAGCGCCATGCTGCAGTCGTTGCAGGTCAAGCAGCAGCTGGGCGTTCAGGCTCTGTCGATTGCCAATCAGCAGCCGCAGACCATTCTCTCGCTGTTCCGCTAAGCCATGGTATGGGCGGGTTGCCTCTTGCAAAAGAGGGCCCGCCCATCGCCAACCGAAGCCGGACGACCGTAAGAATACGGTGTCCGCCCCGGGGCGTAGGGACAGAATATTTCTGGTGGGCAATAAGCAAAGGACGGATCGCTGGGGGCGGTCCGTCTTTTGTGTTTTTAGAATTGAAGATCGCGCGGCGAAATCTCATCGCCCAGCGCCAGACAGGTCGCTGCATCGAGGAAGGCGGCTGCGTCAAGCCGCGCGGAAATTTCCGCGACATGCGGCACGCCTTGATACATCACGATCTCGCTGACCACCGGGCCATCGGTGACGCCCAGCGCGGAAGCGGCACGGTTCACCGTATCGGCCACCGGCTTTTCGGGCGATCCCGCCACATGACAGACGCCTTTCACCATCAAGGCGGCAACATGGAGGCGCGGGCCCTCCAGCGTTTGCTGCGCCATCACCCGCTCGCTGGGGGAATGAAAGCGCGCCCGCTGGAAGGCGGCGCCGAAATCCTCCACGCCGGCCAGCGGCATGGCGCCGTCGGGTCCACGATTTTCCACCGGCTTGACGATAAGATCGCGCCCCCTGGCGATCATGGCGCGCTGCAATTCCTGGGGCGTGAAGATTTCCCCATGCCAAGGCGCGGCGATTCCGGCGGAAGCAAAACAACGTCCTATCAGCAGCCGGTCGTTCACCAACTCGGCCACATGCAGCGGCGGCCCCGGCAAGCGCAGGCGGTCGGCGACCGTGGCGGTGGTCAGGACGGCATCGGCGGTGCTGAGTACGCCGTCAATCCTGCGGATCTTGCGGCTGTAGCGTTCGGCGGCGGCGGCGGTTTCCACCGCGCCATGGACATCCGCGATCAGGCAAGAATCGGCGAAAGCAAAGGCGGGTGCCTGCGGGTCCGCGTCGGAAACGACCACGGCATGGCCGTTATCCTTGGCCCGGCGCGCAACGTCCACCGAGGCTGCGCCGCCGGAAATAATCAGCAGCGTCTTGGACATGCTGGCTGGCTCCTGGACAGGTTCATGCGGGCTCCGCCCTGTTAACCGCTTCTTAGCCAACCGCTCTTTAGATTCCGTTAATGACCGGCGATTCCCTCAGCAACAACGGCGCACGCGAGCATATCCGCGTGGTCGCCGTCATACAGGCGCGCATGAACTCGGTGCGCCTGCCGGGCAAGGTGCTCAAGCCGATCGCCGGTGAGCCGCTATTGTGGCACATCCTGCATCGGCTCAAGGGCTGCCGGTTGCTTGAAGACATCGCCGTGGCCACCAGCACCAATCCCGCCGACGATGCCATTGTGGAATGGTGCAACGGCCAGGGTGTAACCGTGGTGCGCGGTCCGGAGGACGACGTGCTGGCGCGCTATGCCTTGGCCGCCGAAAAACTCGACGCCGACATCATCGTGCGGGTTCCCTCGGATATTCCCTTCCTGGACGCCGGTTATGTCGATCATCTTGTGGCCACGCTGATCGAGCAGCAAGGCGACTATGTGCTGCCGGAAGAGGGCACCGACGACGCGCTGGAGAGCGTGGACGCCTTCAGCCGCCGGGCCCTGGACCGCCTGATGATGGATGCCGCCCATGACGGGTTCGCGCGCGAGCATGTCACCGGCTATTTCCGCCAGCATCCCAGTTTCGTCAAGGCTGTCCGCGCCAGGCCCTATGCGCCGGCGGCCGAGAACAGCGGCTGGCTTACCGTCGATACCCAGGACGATCTGGCATTTGCCGAGGCCGTGCATGCACGCCTGCACGTCAAGGCCGGCGAGGCGTCGCTGGACGATCTGTTGCGGCTCTTGGAACGCGAGCCGGCGCTGAAATCGCTCAGCGCGGGATCCGGCCACGGCAACACCGCGGAACGCACCGCTCTGATCCGCTGCGATGGCGGCGGAAAATTCGGCTATGGCCATGTCAAGCGCATGGTGGCGCTGGCGCGCGCCTTGCGCGACCGCGAAAATATCGGCGTCCATTTCGCGCTGAATGGCAGCGAAGACGCCGCGATTCCCATCCGCCGTGCCGGTTTCGCTGTCACGATGCTGCGTTCCGCCGTCAGCCTGGAAAGCCTGATCGAGGCGAAAAAACCCAATATTCTGCTGCTGGACGGTCGTGAGGGCCCCACCCGCGCGGAACTGGAAAAACTCAAGCGCGGCATCGCGGTCACGGCCGCGATCGATGATGGACATGTACGCCGCTTGGCTTGCGACTATGCCTATTATCCGCCGGTACCGGGCGCGCTGGCATTGGACTGGACGGGCTCGCGCACCTTGCCGCGTGTGGGCTGGGAATGGGCCGTCTTGGGCCTCAATCCCAATATCGTCCGCAAATATGTCCCGGCGTCGCGTCCCACCGTCCTGGTGAGCATGGGCGGCAGCGATCCCCATGGCCTGACTTTGCGCATGGCCATGGCGCTGGCGCCGCTGGATTCGGTGTACCGCGTGCGTTTCGTCATTGGCACCGGCATGAAAAACGCGGAAAACGTGGCGCGCGGGTTGGTGACGTTGAAGAAGAATTACGAGACGGTGGAAGGCGCCGACGATCTCTCCGTGGAATATGCCAGCGCCGACATCGCGCTATGCGCCTTCGGCGTTACCGCCTATGAGCTGGCGGCCTGCGGCGTACCCGCCATCTATCTGGGATGGACACAGGATCACGCATCTTCCGCGTCGGCTTTCGCCGCCGCCGGCATGGGTCTCAGCCTGGGTGTGGCGGACAAGGTCAGCGACGACGAGATCCTGCACAGTGTCGAGCGGCTGCTGACCAATTCGGCGGCGCGGCGGGATATGCGCAAGCAAGGCTTGTCATTGCTGGATGGGCAAGGGGCGGCGCGCATTGCCGCCGATCTGGCGGCCGCGCTGGCGGCGGCGCGAAAGCCGCTTAAGACAGCTTTATAGTCGCCTGGCGGAATACGTCGCGCCAATCGCCTAGGGTTGCGGGGACCAAACATTCGCAGGCCGGCGCGAAGGGTTCGCAAGCCTGGCCCATCGCCGTCCAGACCTCGCTGAACAAGACTTTCAAGGTGCGCACACCCGCGCCCGCCGCCAGCCAGGAAACGGCAGTGGGCGCGCTGACAAGACCATCCAGCGCCGATAGCATCGCGCAGGTCCTGTCCAGTTCATGCTTCTGATCGAGATTTTCGGGCACGAGGATCTTGCGGCCGCTCATTTGTTCCAGCGCCACGATTTCCTCGGGCCTTGCGCCATATTGGGCGCAGACGAAAGTGGCATCATGGCCGCGCAGAAAATCGGCCCAGTCGCGCAGCGGCGCATACTGCAAGACACGATCTCCGTCGCCGAACTTGCCGCTGCGCCAGCTGATGCCGATGATTTTCTTGCCGTCTTCAAACACCGCCCGCCAGCGCGCGCGTTCTTGGCGGTCGGGGATAAGAAATTGGTGCGGGTTGGGAAACGACGCCAGGGTCGGGCGCAGATATTTGGGCAAGCTTCCCATCAGGATCGCGGCGGTGGCGCCGCCCGCGGCTTTCAGCCAGCCATAATCGGCAACCGGCACACCGGCGATATCCTTGATCGCGGCGGGCTGTACGGCGATTTGCGGAAAGGAACGGGCGAACAGGCTGACCAGCCGGGGCTCGCATTCCAGGATTACGCTGCCGCCCTCGGCCTTTGCGCGCGCCGCCAGATCGGGGATCATGCTGGCGAACAGAATCTGGTCGCCTATGCCCTGTTCGCTGCGCACCAACAGGCGTGCCCGCTTCAGTGGGCCGCCGCTCCAGGCGGCAAAACGCTGTTGCCGCGTTGTTACCGGCACCTTGCCGGGGACCTCTGTCCTGGCCGCATAGTCGCGCCAGCCGTCTTTCAGATCACCGTTCAGCAGATGCAAAATAGCGCGATTCAGCCGCGCTTGCGGATTGCCGGGATCGGCCTTGATCGCGGAATCGTACAGTGTTCGGGCCCCCGCACGGTCGCCCGCATCGGCCCGCATGTCGGCCAGATTGGCCAGCGCCGGTGCATAGTTGGGATGCGCCGCCAAAGCGGATTGATAGTGGGAGGCGGCGGCCTGGAAATCGCCCTTTTCGCGCCAGCACGATCCCAGGGTCAGCAGAAGTTCCGGGCTTTGGGGCTCGCGCGCCAAAGCAGGGTCTAGGAGTGCGATCGCGGCATCGGGCTGGCCTGCAGCGCGCAACAAATTGGCCAGATTGACGATGGCCTCCAAGCGGGTGGGTTCCAGCGCCAGCACGCGGCGGAAGAACTGCTCGGCCGGCCCGGCCAGCCCCAGCTGGTTGGCGGTATTGCCCAGGGCAAACAGGACCTTCGTATCGTCAGGACTTTGCGCCAGCGCCGCTTCGAATTGCGCAATGGCTTCCGCATGCCGTCCCTGGGACGACAGCTTCAGGCCTTGGGCATAGGCTGCGCTCATGCCGCCAGATTGTGGCGTACCCCGTTAAGGCCGCGTTAAGCACGTTTTGCCGGAAGTTTCCGGACGATGGGCGCGTTTGCAGCCGTTGTTGTTAGCGGCCTCTTAACGCCGCGGATGCGAAAATTTCCCCATGGCGATCACGGGCTTAGATTCCTCCCTGCTGGTCGGGCTCTATCAGGCGCAGCTTGGCGCCAGCCCGTCTGCGCTCGCTGCCGCCAGCAGCCAGCGCGCCCAATTGGCCTCGACCAAAAAAACCGGCGCCACCGCCAATGACAATCCGCCATGGAATACGCCCAACACCAACAATGCCGCGCAGGACGCCAAGGTTCTCGGTACCACCAATTTTCTCGACACATCGAAAGTGCCGCTCAGCCCGGGTGCCACCAGCGACGCCAAGATGGAGCAGGACAATCAGAAGCTCTTCGCGCTCTACAGTGCGGTGAACACCCTGGCGTATATCGCCAAGATGGCGCAGCGGGGCACGGCGACCAGCGGTCAGCTTGCCGGCCTCAATGACCGCTTCCAAAAGGGACTGGCGCAGGTTCAACAATATCTCGCCTCCACCAGCTTCAACAATTTCAAGCTGCAATCCGCCAAGCCATCCGACACGGTGACCTCGACCGCCGGTATCGCCTTTGGCGGCTTCACCTATGCCACCAAGCAGTTGGTGAGCAACGCCAATGTCAACAACGCCTTGCCGGGATTGTCGGCCTCCGACAGTTTCACCATCGGCATCAAGAAAGGCGGTGTCACCACCAATGTCGTTATCGATCTGTCGCAGGTGCCCGGCACGCTAAGCCTTGGCAACATCGTCAGCTACATCAACGACCAATTGTCCGCTGCCGGCTTCTCCACCCGCTTCCAAAAGACCGAGAAGGGCGGCACCCTCACATCCGACGCCACCAAAACCTATGGCTTGCAGATCACGCCGGGCGGCGTCGAGCAGGTGAGCCTGTCGGCGGCGGCGACGCCGTCGCTGTACATGGTGGGCAGCTCCGGCCTTGCCACCGAGACCAACACGACCACCAACGTGGCGACCTCCGCGATCACCACCACCGCAGCCGATCAGACCGGCCGCCTGACCAAATTGTCGGGCCTTAGCGGCACCCCCAGCGGCACCTTCAGCGTCAATCAGCAGGCCAGCACCGGCATCACAAACGCGCAAGGCACGGTGGTCGATGCCAACGGCAATATCTATGTCATCGGCAATGCCACGGGGAATTTCGGCAACCAGCTCAATCAAGGCACGCAGGACGTCTATCTGACCAAGTATGATTCCGCGGGCAATGTCGTGTTCCAGAATCTGCTGGGCAGCGCGGGCAGCGCCAGCGGTTACGGCCTGGCCCTCGACCCCTCCGGCGGCGTGGTGGTGACAGGCTCGTCCACCGCCGCCCTGACGACCACGTCCATCACCAACGGCAACAACGACGCTTTCGTCGCGCGCTATGACGCCAATGGCAATCAGACCTGGATCAAGCAGATCCAGACCTTGGCCAGCAATCAGTCCAATGCCGTCAGCGTCGATGCCAGCGGCAATATCTATATCGGCGGCACGGTTTCGGGCGGCGTGATCGGCGCGGGCGAAGTCTCGCTGGGCCAGGGTGACGCCTTCCTGGCCAAGTATGATTCCAAAGGCAAGCTGCTGGCGGACATCCAATTCGGCACCAGCGGCACTGATAGCGTCGCGGCCACCGCAACGGCCGCCGACGGTAGCCTCTATGTCGCCAGTGTGCAGAACGGTCACGCGATTTTGGCAAAATATGCGGCCGGCGATATCGCTTCGGCACCCACCTGGACCCAGGATCTGGGCGATTTGGCGGCGGGCGGCAGCATCGGCGGCCTCAGCGTCTCGGGCGGCAAAGTCTATGTCTCGGGCGCCACCAGCAATGCCAACCTGACCGGCGGCGGCGCCAGTATCGCGGCGGGCGCCAGCGGCGGCATCGACGCGTTCGTCTATAGCGCCACCGACAATGGCGCCAGCGTCAGCGGCGACACCGTCAGCTATATCGGTACAGCGGGTAGCGACAAGGCGGGCGATGTGATCGTGGCCGCCGACGGCACCATCTATGTCACCGGTTCGACCACCGGTACGTTCGCCGGCGCCCAGCGCACCGTGCCGAATGTCAACAATGCTTTTGCCACGGCGCTGAACAGCAACGGCACCATCAAATGGACCCAGCAGTATGGCGGCGCGGGCGGCGTTTCGACCGGCGCCGGCCTTGCGATCGATCCGAACGGTTCCAGTGTGCTGGATGCGTTGGGACTGCCGCGCGGCGCCATCGCGCTGAACCAGTCGGTGGAGCTGACCAATCAAACCACCTTGCGCGCCGGCGACACGTTTCAGATCGAGATTCAAGGCACCGCCAAGCGCACCGCCACCATCACCATCGACCAGGGCGAGACGTTCGACTCCCTGGTGGTCAAGATCAATTCCCAAATCGGCGGTATCGGCAAGGCCAGCGTCAACTACACCGGCGGCGGCTCGAATTTGAAAATACATATCAACGCCGGCAAGACCATCAACCTGGTCGCGGGGCCGAAAGATTTCGATGCCCTGGCGCGGCTGGGCATCGCAGCCGGCGTGCTGACCGCGCCCGCCAAGGGCAGCACCGGCACCACATCCACCCAGCCCGGCGTGACCCCGACCTATGGCCTGGGCTTGACCGGCGGTGTCGGTGGCCCGCTCGACATCTCCAGCAAGACCGGCGCGAACATGGCGCGGACCAATCTGTTGGCGGTGCTGTCCAGCATCCAGAGCACCTATCAGACCACCAACGCGCCGCCGGCGCCGCCCGCGGCCCCCGGCAACAACAGTGGCAAGGTCAGCGCCTATCAGACCTCGCAGCTGGGCGACTATAATCTCGCGCTATCGATGTTGAGTTCAATCTGAGAAGAGCCCAGTTGCGCTCCGATCTGCGCGGCGGACAACAAAAAACGGCGCCCGTTTGAGGGGCGCCGCTTCTTGCATGCAAAAAGACTGGTCGGTTAGACGCGCTGCTTGCGGCGACGCAGAGCCGCCGCACCGGCAATTCCGGTCCCGAACAGGGAAAGCGTGAAGGGCTCGGGCACGTTCACCGCGGCGGCGCGAATGACCCAGGTTTCCTCAGCACCATTACCTGTCGGATAAAGCCCGTCGAGGGCCTGATCGCCGAAATCGCAGTGATGATAGATGTTGGAAAAATAGGGTGTCGCGCAAGCGAAGTCGCTACCGGTGTCCAGATACCCGTTGTAGGCACCGCTGATGGGGTCCGTACCGAGGTACGGCACATTGGCGCCGCGGAAGACAAAATCGCTAGCCGACGGGCCGGCCAGAACTTCATCCAGGGTGGGTAGGCGCCAGCCCTGGGTCGACTGATAGCTCAGGTCGATGTTGCCGCAACCGCCGCTTGGCGCGCAGGGGTTGGCCCACGCCCAGTCGAAGCTGCCGAAAGTGATATAGGCGTTGGTGGGCACCGGCGCGTTGATAAACGCGGCCTGTGCGGGCGCCGCCATCAGCGCCAACAAAATTGCAGCCGACAACGCGGCCTTGTTCAACCAATTCATGTAAAAATCCCCTTAGCCCAAATGTCTAGGCAACACGCCCCAAAAGCAGGTAAGCAGCTATCGTGCCATTTTTTTGAACATTGTAAATATTGGGGAATTTTTCCGGTGATGGAATCGCGGCCGGACTTTTGTAATAAGAGTTTACACTTTTTCGTACTGCACGCGGCAGCTTGCTGTGGTGCAGTGGATGCTAAACAACCTTGTTGAAGACCATGGCGCCGGAAGATTTGGGCGCGGCATCTAGCCGGGGCCCATAGGTCCGCGCCGGCGCATGCATACGTTCCACTTCCGACGCGATGGCGCGGACAAGGCCTTCGCTGGCATTTTTCACCCGGGCGATCATGCGAGCATGCATCTGCAGCACCTCGCGGAACTTGGCGGTGATGGCGAAGAATCTCTGGCGCAGGGTGGGCGGCGCCGATTGCGCCAGGCGCGGATCAAAGCTCTGGGCTTCGCGGCCATAGAGGGCGCTCAAGGTCTGGATTTCCGGATCGTTGGTCCGAAGCGCGACGGTGCGGCCATTTTTCAGCTCGGCAATGTCGCTTTCCAACGCCGCGATCAACCGTTCGGCCATGGTGATCAGCCGTTCGATGCGCGGATTGTCTTGCGGTTTTGGCGCGCTCATTTGCTGTCTGCCACTTCCTGATGCTTGAGCAGCTGGGCCTTCATCTGGTCGGCAAGGCCGAAACCACCCCGCGCAGCGATGCCCTTGCCGAATTCGTTGATCATCAGGGAACGGAACATCTCCTCGCCCTGGCCGCCGCCGGTGATGCCGTCGCTTTTGATGCCGGAAAACATGGCGCCCAGCATTTGAGAAATGAAGACGGCTTCATAGTCCTTGGCGGCCGCTTCGGCCTTCGCAGCCATGGGCGTGGCCTGCGGCTTGGGCGCCAGCGGCGCCTGCTGCGCCAACAAAACCGTCGATTGGACCGCGCTATCCATCAGCCGATCACCTGAATATCGGCCTGCAGCGCGCCCGCCGCCTTGATGGCCTGCAGGATCGAGATGATGTCGCGCGGACCCACGCCCAGCGCGTTCAAGCCATCGACCAGGTGCTGCAGCGAGACGCCGTCCTGCATCACCGCGATCTTGTTGCCCTTGCTGTCGTCGATCTGGATATTGGTGCGCGGAACCACTTCGGTGGTGCCGGTCTGGGAGAAGGGCGCGGGCTGGCTGACCTGCGGGGTCTCGGTG
>DATEIA010000071.1:0-2705 GCA_035279305.1 Rhizomicrobium sp. | reverse complement strand
CAGAGCCCGATATCCGTTACGTGGCGAACTTCGAAACCACGACATTAGAGCGGCGCGATCATCTCGGCTGCCAGGACTTTCTTGACCGCGGCGCGTTCCTGCATGCGGGCGCGGTGCGCCCGCGTCAGCGGCATGGCGGCTGAGCCGCCGGCGCCATCGCGTTCCAGCCAGCGGGCGAAGACATAGAGATAGGGATCGGCGACGGTATATTGCTTGCCGCAGACCCAGGGCCGCCCGTCGCTGAGACGGTCCTCGATCAGGTTCCATTGCGTTGCCAGCGATGACGGCACCTTGGCCTTCATCTCCTCCCGCGCGCTTTGGCTGTCGGCATAGCGCTCGCTGCGGATCAGATGCGCGAAGGTCACGTGAATGGTGGTGGCAAGGTAGAGGTTGAAGGCCTGCATCTCGCTGAAGGCGTAAAAATCCCCTTCCGGCCTGAGATGGGCTTGCGGATAGGTCTGCGCCACCCAGCCCAGGATCACCACGCTTTCCGTCAATATGCCGCGCGGCGTCACCAGCGCGGGTACGCGGCCCTTGGGATTGACCGCGAGATAGTCCGGCTTGCGCTGATCGCCCGATTTCAGGTCCAGCCGGACCGCTTCGAACTCCGCGCCCGCTTCGGCCAGGGCAATGTGGGAGGCCAGCGAACAGGCATTGGGGCCGTAAAAGAATTTCAGCATGGCGCCCTCATCAAGGAATGAAGGAAACGGTGAGCGAGCCTATTTCGTCATTGCCCTTCTGGCCACGGAATTCGGTGCCGCGCAGAGTATAGCCAGCCGTCACCCGGACATGGGGAAAGAGCAGTGCTGCCCCGGTATTGAAGTCGCCCACCAAGCTTTTCTTGGAAACACTGGGACCGGCATGAAAGCTGTTGCCGTCCAAAAACAGATTGCGGGCCATCGCGCGCATCTCGCCGCCGGCATAGACATACCAGGCAAAGCTCTCGACATCCTGAAAATCGGAACCCTGCTGGGCCGGAGCGATGCGCGGCGGGCCCCAATCGGCCGCAAGATTGTGGCCAAAGCGCAAGGTTACGCCCGCGCCGGCATAGTCGTAGATATTGCCGACGGCGATATTGGCTTGCGGAAGCGCCTCTATCCGTAGCCTTCCATCCGTCAGCGGCACCCGCCAAATGCGCTGCTGGCTCAGCACCAAGCCCGGTTCATCGCGAAGCTGCGCATGCCAGCCATTGATCTGCACGGCGCTGGGAATGAAGGCGGCGTGCCACGCCCTTTGCACATCGCCGCCCAGCGCCATGGGCCCGACCACGCCAAGCGTTGCTTCGATCTTGTCCAGCCTGTCGCCGCTGTCGCGATAAAGCCTCGCGCCAGCGAACAACCATCCCGCATAGGGCCTGTCATTGGCGGGCGGAATAAAACTCGTGAGATTTTGCGGGGTGAAGATCGCCTGGCCCAGGAAATAGCCGTGACGCCAGCTGGCGTCCTTGGCGCCGGGCAGCATCAGATGGCGCGCGAAATTTTCGCCGTCCGGATAGCTGTCCGAGGTCCAGGAGAAATAGGCGCCATTGGTGTAGTGCCGGTCGCCCGAGACCGTGACATAGGAGTCGTTTTCCGACACCAGATTGAAGGTTCCGGCAGCCTGGGCGGTTGCAGGCATAAGCCAGAGGAGCGCGCAGAAAGTTGCCGCCGCCCTCACCGCGTCAATCGAACAGACTGGAGACGGAGGCTTCATTGTTGATCCGCCGCATCGCCTCGCCCAGCAGCGGTGCGATGGTAATGGTGCGAATATTGGGGCAAGCTTGCTGGGCGGTGGTGGGGGCAATGGAATCCGTCACCACCATGGATTTAAGGCTGGAATTCTGAATCCGTTCCACGGCTTTCCCAGACAGCACGCCATGGGTGCAATAGGCATAGACTTCGGTGGCGCCGTTCTTGATCAGCGCATCGGCGGCATTGCACAGGGTGCCGCCGCTATCGACGATATCGTCGATCAGGATGCAGGCCCGTCCCTCGACATCGCCGATGATGTTCATCACTTCCGATTGGCCGGCTTTTTCGCGGCGCTTGTCGACGATGGCCAGATCGGTGTTGAGGCGGCGCGCCAGGCTGCGGGCGCGCACCACACCGCCCACATCGGGCGACACCACCATGGGGGACTTGGTGCCCAGATGGTCCTGGATGTCCTTCACGATCACTGGCTGGGCGAAGAGGTTGTCGGTGGGGATGTCGAAAAAGCCTTGGATCTGGCCGGCGTGCAGATCGACCGTCAGCACGCGATTGGCGCCGGCCTGGGTGATCAGGTTGGCCACCAGCTTGGCCGAGATCGGTGTGCGCGGACCGACTTTGCGGTCCTGGCGGGCATAGCCGAAATAAGGGATCACCGCGGTGATGCGCCTTGCCGAGGCGCGGCGCAGCGCATCGATCATGATCAGCAATTCCATCAGATTGTCGTTGGCCGGCGCGCTGGTCGACTGGATCAGGAACATGTCCTCGCCGCGGACATTTTCATGCACCTCGACGAAGATCTCATCGTCGGAGAAGCGGCGGACATCCGTCTTGACCGGGGTCAGCCCGAGATAGGCGCCGATGGCGTCGACCAGGGGTTTGTTGGAGTTGCCCGTGATGAGGCGCATGCCTCGCGATCCATTCAGATCCGTCATCGCAGTTGCCCCCTCCGGCCTACGCATCTTTGCTTTTGGCGCTCCGGCTAACGCCTACGCGCCTGCAAGCGATGCTACGGCCACC